>NZ_JAVTWX010000128.1:0-20130 GCF_032229645.1 Brooklawnia sp. | reverse complement strand
TCGCCAACTCAATCGTCCCTGCCAACGCAGTGGGCGTCCAGTACAACTACTACGAAGACTACTTCTACTCTCAAGGAACCTGCATCTCGCGTGGACGAGCCATGACCCAACCGGGCAGCCATTGGATAGGTTTCCAGTGCGTCAAGCATTCTGGAGACACCAAGTGGTCCATGCACCTCTTCTGGGATGACGGCCTGGGTTGCAGAACACTCCCGTCGACCGAGTCGGCGTCCCCAGAATCATTCGTTGTGCCAGCTTGCGGCTGACCTCTTCATTCGCATCAGGTGGATGGGGACTCTTTGTCTGCTTTGGAACTCATCCACCTGATGCAAGGGCATTCACTGTGTCACAATTTTTCGGAGGTGGTCATAATGCCAGTTGAACTCTCGCAACGCGTTCTACTCGAGGGCTGGATTGACTACTACGGCGGAGCTATTCCATTCATTAGTCCCAACACTCTCCGGATGCCTGAGAGGGTGAGCTACGCGAATCACCCAGCTCGGCCATCTGCTCAGAATCTCGCCGTTGAGGGCGCAACTCCACCCGACTCTTCGTATGTACGACTCGAGGGCATCCTACTCGGATTCACGCTCACGGCGACGACGTGGCAGCCGTCTCGCCCGCCGCTGGAACCAGCGCAGGTTTCCGAGTATCGCAAACTTGTTGATCAGGTGTCCATATTCGTGAAAACGCACGAGTACGGTTCCAGCACGTCGCAAGCCGCTATGGATCAGTTTATCGACCGCACGAGCCAAGCTCCATCAACCATAGCTGTACGGGCCATAGTCGTCGGTGACGATACCGCACTAGTTGTGATCACCACAGATGTCCGTCAGGTTGTCTGCGCCGCCAAGGCACGTTCGCTGAGCTCGAGGGTGATAGCCCGCCAAGCCCGCTGGAGTGTATCCGACATTACGAATGCCGAAGCACTCATCAGTACTTTGAAGGATGAGTCGATAATTGCGGTATCCGGTGGCACTACTTCGTATGGAGACTACGGCATGTTCGTTGAACTTGTCCGGGAGGATCCGGAATTCACAAACGCAATACGGTCACTTCCCGATGGCTTGATTCGCACGACGTCGTGGCTCACGAAGTGCTAATTTGCAGCGATCTGCGTGGTGAAAGCGTCCGCCGCCGCCACTGGGGAACTCACCAACCCCGATTCGGCGAAGAAGTCAGCCATCTGTGCCCAACGATCCGGGGTCTGCAGACCGAACCGCCCGCCGTAGAGTTTGGTGGTCGCCTTCAGCACCTCGAGGGCATGGGCCTGCTGCTCGGCTTCGGCAAGTGTCGGCACATACGATGCGGAGATCTGGACCGCCTGGTCGGGGTCGGAGGCGCACAGCTCCGCTCCCCTGGTCATCGCGCGCAGCAGTCCGCTCAGGTCGTCCGCACGCTCCGCGAGCGTGGCGTCCATAGCGCCCAACCCGACGCTGACCAGCGGCGGGTCGTCCAGGCCAAGGGTGCGAATCGCGAAGCCGGCCTCGTTGAAACGCACCACATCGTTGTTCAGGAAGCCGACCACGGCGTCCACCTTGCCGCCGGTCAACGCGGCCAGTTGGGTGTACCCGATGGACGCGATCTGCAGGTCGTCGCGGCTCAGGCCGGTCTGGGCGAGGACGGCCAGCAGGTAGAACCAGTTTTCGCCGTATTCGCCGGGCAGCCCGATGCTGTGGCCGCGCAGGTCGGCCAGCGATTGGATCGCCGAATCTGCCGGGACGATGATCGTGACCGGGTAGTTCTGATACGCGGTGGCGAAGTTGCGGACCGGGATGCCTTCGCCACGGCCTTGCAGCATCTCACCGCCGCCCGCGAAGACGACGTCCTCGTCCCCGGTCTGCAAGGCGCCGAGCAAACTCTCGTTCGCGCCGTGATGGCGTAGCGTGACCGCCAGCCCCTCCTCGGCGAACCAGCCGAGACTGTCCGCCAGATAGGCCGGGGCGAACTGGATATCCGGCACGTAGGTGAGACCGAGGGTCAGCGCGGCGGTCGCAGTGCTCCCGCCGGGAGTCGGGCTGCCGGCTTCGCCGGTGGAACGAGCGCAGCCGGCCAGACCTGCCAGCAGAGCCGAGCCAAGGATGGCTCGCCGAGTGATCGGTTGCATGGTGGTTGATCTCCTACCGTTTCGTGGTTGGGTATTCAGGTGGTTCGAGATTGTCGCCGGTTGGGTGGATGAGTCGGTACCAACGGGGGCTGGATGCGTATGGATTGGTCAACCACTCGATGAACGACAGGCCCAGGAAGATGACGATGGCCAGCACACAGAGCACGATCAGGGTGGTGAACAGTCCGGTGGTGTCGCTCGACTGGGACTGCACGGCCAGCCGCTGCCCCAGTCCGTCGCCGCCCATCACGAGTTCTCCGACGACGGCGCCGGTGATCGACAGGGTGAAGCCGTTCCGCACCCCGGTCAGCGTTGCGGGCAGCGCGAGTGGCCACTCGATCCAACGGGCCAGCTTCGCGCGTCCGGCGCCGTCGACCCGCGCCGCGTCCAAGATCTCCGGATCGATGCTGCGCAATCCGAGCACCGTGGACAAGACCATCGGGAAGAAGACCATGATCGAGCACAGCAAGACGACCGGCCAGGTCCCGTAGCCGACCCAGATCACCAGCAGCGGTGCCAGCGCGACCGCAGGTAGGGCCTGCGAGGCCGCAAGATAGGGCGACATCGTTGCCTCCGCAAGGCGAACGTGAGCAATCAGATAGGCGATCGGCAAGGCGATGGCGGAAGCCAAGAGGCAGCCGGCTGCCGCTTCGCCGATGGTCGCACCGATGGGTCCCCATAGTCGTCCGGACGCGAGTTCTCTACCGAGGCGTTCGATGACAGCTGCCGGCCCGGGCAGCAGGGTAGCCGGAATCGAGCCGAATCTGGCGATGAGCCACCAGCAGAGCACCAGGACCAGCCCGGCGACGATTGGCGCAGCGATCCGCAAGGACAACGGCGCATGCCGTGTGCGGATGTCCATCGCCGCGTCGCCGCCTTCCCGGTCGACATGCCGGGGGTCGACGCGCGCAGCCGGTAACGTGACGACCGGACGTCACCGGACGCCGATCTGCCAGCCGAGCGCGACGTGCTCCTCCCATCCGGACTTTCACCGTCGGTACCGGAATTTCACCGGTTCAACCACCCGCCATCGCTTCAGATGACGTGTGGGTCGCGGACTATCACCGCCGGTTCGGACTTACACCGACCCCGGGCACGTTCGTTGTTTGCTTTGGTTGAGCATAGCGCAACGGCCGGGGCCGACGATGAGGCGCCGCTCAGCGGTGCCGATCGCTGGGGTAAAGGAAGAGCACGCAGACCACTGCCAACCCCACCGAGAAAGCGCAGACCCACAAGGACGCCTCCATCCCTGCCACGAACCCGCGTTCGGCAAGGTGATTGAGCTGGGCCCCCAGATCGGACGACAGCTGCTCGGCCGCCCGAACAGCTCCGGCGACAGACTCCAGGGCGGTCGATTGCAGATCGCCGAGCTCGTCCCAGATCGCACCGGCCGTGAGCACCCCGCGATATCGCGCGGCCAACAGCGATCCGATCACCGCGACCCCGAGCGCACTGCCGACCTGCATCAAGGCTGTGTTGGTGGCAGAGCCTCCGCCGGTCGCGTCGGGGGGCAGGGCGTCCATCACCGCTTGGGTCGCTGCTGGAACCAGCAGACCGGCACCGACTCCGAAGAGCAGCAGACCGGGCACCAGATGAGCGAATGCCGAGTTGTCGGTCGTGGTGGCCAACCACCCGTAGCCCAACCCGACACAGCTCAAGCCCACCAGCACCGTGCGTTTGAGTTGCAGATGGTGGATGAACCGCGGTGCGGATAGCGCCCCGACCAGCATCGCCGCCGCGACCGGCAACACCCGGATGCCCGTCTGCATCGGCGTGAAGTCGAGGATGAACTGCAAATACTGGGTCAGGACGAACAATGCCCCGGCGCCCGCGGCTGTCACCAGTCCGGCCACACCAACCGCAACGCTGAAGGTGCGGATCTTGAACAGTGAGAGCCGCAGCAGGGGCACCGCCACCCGCGATTCCCAGTAGACGAAGGCGCCGAGTACCCCCAGGCCGCCGAGCATTGCGGCCAGCACCAGCGGATTCGTGACTCCCAAACCCGGCGCGGAAATCACTGCCCAGCAGATCAGCGCCAAAGCCGTGGTCGACAGAACGGCGCCAAGATAATCCACCCCACCAGCGACCGGATGCGGACGACTGTGCGGGAGCACGAAGAAGCCGAGAACCACGATGACGACCGCCACGGGCACGTTGATCAAGAAGACCGAACCCCAGCCGAAATGTTCCAGCAGCAAACCGGAAAGCACTGGACCCACCGCTCCCCCGGCGCCGTTGGCCCCGGACCAGAGCGCGAACGCGACGGTTCGCTCCTTCGGATTGGAGAACAGCGATGAGATCAGGGCCAGGGTCGAAGGAGCCAGCAGCGCGGCTCCGACCCCCATCAGCGCGCGCGCACTGATCAGCAATCCGGTCGTGCTGACAAGCCCGGCGATCAGCGAGAAGCCACCGAAGATCGCCGTACCGGCCAGGAAGGTCCGCGATCTGCCCCAGCGGTCGACCAGTCCTCCGGCGACCAACAGCAGGCCGGCGTAGGTGACCTGGTAGGCGTCCACCGTCCATTGCAGTTGATCGGTGGAGGCCTGAAGTTCGCGGGCCAGCGTTGGTAGCGCGACATTGAGGATGGTGTTGTCGAGGCTGGCCATGAACAGGCCGAGCGTCAGCACCGCGAGGGCCCACCAGCGCAGCCGGTGCGTCCGTGACGTCGTGATCACTACTGTCGCAGGCATTCAGCCGGCTTCGTCTCGGGGAGTCACGAAGACCTAGGCTACCGCCGTTCGGCCTTGATCCGGACGGGGTGACCGGCTTCTTTGCATCAGTTCAGGGTTTGCCCGGGTTCCTGCGCTGTGCGGCCTGGCCACCACGGATCGCCAGCAGATAGCCGCCCAACACAACGATGCTGAGCACCCAGCACCACTTCATCGCCCCGCGGTAGAGCTGCCAGGGCTGATCGGGATCGGCGCCGATCGTCCCCACCGCGCTCCACAGCACCGCCCCGACGGCCAGGCCCAGCGAATACGCCGAGCCGAGCACACCATAGATCGCCGGATAATCGCGCTGACCGAAAGCCAGCCCGCAGACCAGCGGCGGAGTCAATGAGCCGATCGCGAACCCCGCGCCGACGAGCCCGATCACGACGAATATCCAGGCTGAGGCCGGATACACGATCGTGCCGAGCAGATAGCCCGCACCGGCATGCACGGCCATCAGGATCGCCATCGCCTTGACCATGCCGATGCCCTCGATCAGTAGGCCCAGCAGCGGCTTGGCCATGATCAACCCGATCATCTGGGCAGTCATCAATGTGCCGGCCAGCGCGGGCGTCATGCCCGACCCCGGGTAGCTCTGCTGATTGACGAAGAACGGCTGGGTGATCTGGCCCATCGCGTAGTAGACACCCAGCAGCACAACCATCGCATAGAGCAACCAGAACCAGCCGCTGCGCAATGCCTCGCCAAGCCGCAGTCCGGATACCGCGGCAGCCACGTCACGATCCGTGCCAGCCTTGACGCTCGTCGCCAAGGCTGCGGGCTTGCCGTAGACGGGCAATCCCAGGTCGGAGGGCTTGTTGACGACCAGCAGCCAGGCGGGTACCAGGCAGAACAGCGCATACAGCCCCGCGCCGATGAGTAGCGAGGTCCGCCAGCCGAGGCCACCTTCACTGATCGGCGGATTGGTATTGGAGAAGACCAGCGACGACATGATGCCGCCCAGGCCGGTGCCCGCGACGACCACGCCCATGACGACGCCCTTGAACTTGTGGAACCAGCTGTTCACCACGATGATCGGAACGTAGTTCACCGACATACCGAACCCGAGGCCAGTGATGGCACCGAAGAGGTAGAGCCCGGCCATGCCGTGGGCGGTCGATAGGCCGGCCAGGCCCAAGGAGCTGATGGTGCCACCGATGAACAGCAGCCTTCGACCTCCGACTCGTCCGATGAGCCGACCGGCGATCGGCATCATGGCGATCGCGACCAGCAAGAGCACGGTGAAGTAGGTTTGCACGTGGGCCCGACTCAGCTCGCCGTCCGGCCATAGATCGGCCCGAATCTGGTCGGTGAACATCGATAGCCCGCTGAGAACCACCCCGGCGGAGATCTGACAGCAGACCGCGCCGATGGTCACCGACGCGTACCGCGCGGAACGGACGCGCTCAGTAACCGGGTCGGTGTCGTCGGGGTCGGTCGCCAGCGCCTCGCCGCCGACTGCGGGCGCGTTGGCGTGCGGTTCAGACGGCTGTGTCATGAACGCGACCTCCTTGTGCTGAGGTCAGCAGTCTAGCTACTTGCTATATCCTGTGACGAGCCAGGTGCTCGTCCGTGACCGCAGCACGAGCACCAGCAGCCGGACGCTCATGAAAGCCCCGAAGTACGAGCTCCACAGCCAGACCATCGCGCCGATCCCGGACGGCTGACTCATGATCATGGCAGTGATCGCCACGACGAAGCTCAGCAGAGGCCACAGACCGGCCAGCGCCAGATAGCGCACGTCCCCCGCCCCGATGAGCACGCCATCGAGGACGAACAGGATGCCGCACAGCGGCAGGAAGATCGCGGTCATCGCAAAACTCACCGGCAGCAGCGCGCGCACCGAGGCGTCCGGGGTGAACAGCATGCCGATGATCGGAGAACCGGCGGCCAGCAGCACACCGAGCACAACACCGACCAGCACTCCCCAGCCGACGATCCGGTTGAGCTGACGGCGCACCCCGACGCTGTCACCTGCACCGAGGTCGTGGCCGATCATGGCTTGGGCAGCGATCGCCAGCGCGTCCATCGTGTTGACCAGCAGCATGTACGCCGACATGGTGATCTGCAGCGCGGCGAGTTCGGCGGTGCCCAGGCGGGCGGCTGCCCAGACCAGCACGACCAGGACGATACGCAGTGTGAGCGTACGAAACAGCATCAGGGACGATGCGACGAAGGCTTGCCGCCGATCTCCGATGCCAGGTGCCAGCGAGACCCCGTTCGCGCTGGCGGCCCTGATGGCGACCAGCGCATAGACCGCTGCCATCAGTGTTTGGGTGATGGCCGTACCCAGTGCAGAGCCAGCGATACCCAATCCGAGCGGGTAGATGAACAGCCAGTTCAATGCCACGTTGACCACGCTGCCGCCGCCCGCGACCAGCAGCGGGGTGCGGGTGTCCTGCAGCCCGCGAAGCAGCCCGGCGGCCGCCAGCACGGTGAGCATGCCCGGCAGTCCCCACAGGCAGATCGCGATGTACCGATACGCCTGTTCGGCGACAAGCGGATCGGGTGTGAAGGCCCCTGTGATCGCACGGCCGCTGGGAAGCCCCAGCAGCGCCAGGACGACACCGAGCCCGAGCCCGAGCCACATCCCCTCGATACCGGCACGAACCGCCCCTGGTCTGTCGCCGGCGCCGAGCCGACGGGCGACAAGAGGCGTGGTCGTGTAGCTCAGGAAGATACACAGGCCGATGACGGTCTGCATCACCGTCGACCCGATCGACATGCCGGCCAGGACCCTCTGGCCCAGATGGCCGACCATCGCCGTGTCGGTGAGGACAAAGAGCGGCTCAGCGACCAACGCACCGAGGGCTGGGACAGCGAGCAATCCCAGCCTGCGATCCATGGCGGTGATGCGCCACGGGGGCCTCAACGGCACTGGCGGACTCTGATCAGTAGTGACTCACCACGACCGTGCCCATCTGGGCCCAGCCGTAAATGAACTGTGCGTCCGCTACCGGCATATTGAGGCAGCCGTGCGAGCCACCAGGCCCGCTCCAACCGAACGAGTCACGCCACGGAGCCCCGTGGAAGGCGATTGATCCGGTGAAATAGCTGACCCACGGGATGTTCTCTGAGACATAGGTTGTGCCGTCGAGATTGGTGCCGCGCATCGTCTGGGTCTGATACTTCAGATAGACGTTGAATTTGCCGGTCGGGGTCTCCATTCCGGGCATTCCGGGCACGAAGTACATCGGGCCGCGCACCGGGGTGGCGCCTTCGTAGGCGGTCGCCGAGTTGGTGCTCAGATTGACGTCGACCCACTGCTCTCCGGGCGCGGCCGCATAGACGAGGTTCTGAGCGCCTTCGGCGATCACCTTGTCCTTGAAGGAAGGCTCCACCTGGTCGTAGCTGAAGGTGCCGGCATATGGCTGCCCGGAGCCGAGGGCTGCGATCAGTGCGTCGGTCATCTGGGCAGCGTTATTCACTTGCCAGCCCGGCCGGCCCTCTTGCGAGGTCGACAGCACGGTGCCCGCCTGGTTGACATTGCGGATGCCGTTCACGACATCGACGTGGGTCGTCTCAGCGGTCTGCTGAACCCACTGGGCCGTCTTCTGCTGGTCGATGGTGGGCTGCCCGAGCGATCCATCGGGCTCAGTGGGGATGACGATCCACTGGGCCTTCTCGGCTGCGCTCGCCGGGTAGCTGTCAGACTCGCGTCCCGTCAGGCTCACGTCGTGTGCGATCAGGCCGTTCGCCTTGCCGGCGATGGTCTGGGCAAGCTCGGTCGGCGTCGTCGGATTCACCTGGGTGGTGGTGAGCTGCACCGTTTGCGGGGTGAGGGTCTCGGCCGCGCGGGTGGCTGCGGTGCTCACTTCGGAGGCATCCACGCCGAGGCCCGGCTGCGCCGGATCGGTGACGAAAGAGGCGCCGTCGGGCGCGAGCTTGACGGTCGCATCGGTTGCGGGCTGGCCGAACTCGGAGATCAGATTGTTGATGACGCTGTCGAGTGCGGCTTCATCGACGGTCATGACGGTGGGGGTGTCATGTTTGATGAAGACAGCCGAATACCGCTGGCCCAGATGGCTGTTCGCGGCGAAGGCTTCACTCGCGGTCGCGGCGGCGTCCACGGAGATGCCGAGGTCGGCGAGGCTGAGCTCGCGGCTGTGACCGTCGATTTCTAGCGTCAGGGTGACCTGCTCGGCGCGCTCGCTGAGTTGCTCGACGAGTTGATCTTTGGTCTGTCCGGTGACCGGCGTTCCTGCCACGGACGACCCCGGCAATCCATGGGTGGAAAAATAGGCGCCATAGACGACAGCGCCGATACCGAGCGCCATCACAAGTCCCGATATCACCCAGAAGATAAGCCGATGGGTAACCTTCTTCTGCTTCACGAGTGATAGTCTAGGCGACCGCGGTCGCATCGCGAATTCTGCGCCAGGATCTGACATCGCCAGGCCGTCGGATCGAGACTCGGTGGGCGCGCGTACGCTGCTATTCCTCCGCTACGCGCTATCGCCACGGCTAGGATTGTCCAACAGATGACGACAAGGAAGTCGGCAACAGCGGAGGTCATCATGAGTGAGCAGACACGTGGCGCAGGTCGGATCCACCTGGATACCGCAGGCCGGATCGTGGTGGGAACCGATGGATCCGAACGCGCGCACAAGGCAGTGAATTGGGCGGCTGGCCGAGCGGTGGCGCGGGATCTGCCGTTGCTGGTGGTGATGATCATTCCGGGGCCCCAGGTCGGTCGTACCTTCACTGCCGTGACCGATGCCTTCCAGGGCCAGTTCAAGGCCCGTTGCCAGCAGCGACTGGACGCCGAGCTGGACCGCCTCCGCGCAGCTCAGCCGCAGCTGGACGTCAGCGCAGAACTCGTCGAGGGCTACGCATCCTACGTGTTGGCGCAGGCTTCGAAGAATGCCGCACAGGTCGTGGTTGGTGCTCGCGGTCAGCACGCGCCGATGTCGGTCAAGCTGCTGGGCGGGGTTTCGGACGCAGTGGTGGCTCACGCCCACGGGCCGGTGGCAGTGATCACCGATGAAGCGCAGGAGAATCCGGACGGTCCCGTGGTCGTCGGCATCGACGATTCGAATGAGGCCAGAGCCGCCGCCAAGCTTGCCTTCGAGGCCGCGCAGCTGCGTGGCGTTCCGCTGATCGCGATTCATGCCTGGGACTACGCGATGCTCGGCACACCGTGGGAATACGACATCTGGGATGAATCGATGTCGGAGATCATGGACTCGCTGACCAAGAACATCAAAGGCGTCTTCGCCGACATCAAAGCGCAATACCCCAGCGTCCAGGTCGAGCTGCGAGTGGTGGATTCGAGTCCGTCCCAGGCGTTGATCGACGCATCGATCGATGCGGGCTTGGTTGTCGTCGGGTCGCGCGGACGCGGTGGCTTCACCGGGCTGCTGCTGGGGTCGACGAGCAAGCGGGTGCTACGCGACGCGCACTGCCCCGTCATTGTGACGCGAGCCGAAAAGGACATGGCGACCGGGCAATCGTCCGGCAACGAGATGACCGGCTGAGCGGCGGAGCATACTAAGGGCCTGACGGATCGACTGCTGAGAGGGTGTCATGGCTCGATATCTCTCCCAGATGGCGGCGCTCGGCGTGGTCGGCTTCGATCCGCTGGGCGCCATCGTCATGCTCGCTTTCATCGCCGGCGGCGCACACTTCGCGCACACCGTGGTCTTCACGGCAGTCAACTGGGTGACGATCGTCGTGCTGGGCGCCGCGGCCGGCAGTGCGGTGGACCTCGTGGCGGGGCCGCTACGTCATTGGTTCTCCTCGGTACCGCGGTGGGCATGGATCGTCGCCGAAATCGTCGCCGTCATCGTCTTGGTGAGCTGGGCCCTGGTCCGGCTGCGTGCGGGTATCGGACCGGAGAAGCAGCAGAGCGCGCGACCGGCCAGGCTGTGGATGCTGATCGGGATAGCCGCCGGGCTGGCGGTCAGCATGTTCGCTGATCCCGGCTATGCCGGCGCGGTGCTGGCTGGTGCTGCGCATCCGCTCTGGTGGCGGGTCGTCGGACTGACGCTGTGGTATCTGATCGCCATGTCCGCGCTTGTTGTGGTCTGTATTGCCGACGGTTTCGGTGCTACCGCGCCGGTCAGTGCGTGGATGCATCGGTGGCTGAGCAGGTCGCGGCGGCCGCTGTGGACCCTCGGTACGGCACTGATCGTGGTCGTCTCGGTGCTGCTGGCCATCGACACCGTGCTTCTTGCCACCACCGGAAGATTCGTGCCATAGAGATCGGCGTGCGGACCTGTTGACGTCCGGGCGTGGTGCTCAGCCGGCCTCGGCCAGGGAGCGCGCGTCCGCCAAGAAGAGTCCCGGGGTGGACTCGGGATCCTGATCGGACCGCCAGATCAGGCCGATCTGCCGGGTGCGCCGGGTACGCAGCGGGACGAAGACCGCCCCGCTCAACAGCAGGTAGGGGTCGGCAGGCAACAGGGCGACACCGACTCCGGCGACGACAAGTCCTGCGACGGTGGACAGTTCGTCGGATTCAAACGCCACCCGGACGTGGATGTCGTCGTCGGCGGCCACCTCAGTGAGCAGATCGCGGGAGTGGAAGCCCTCCGGGGTGGAAATGAACGGTTCATCGGCCACGTCCGCGATTTCGACGATTGTCTGCGCGGCGAGGCGGTGATCCGCCGATACGCACAACGCCAGAGGCTGGCTCCTCATCTCGAGCCAGGCGAGGTCGTCTCGATCCGGACGCGGCGAGCTGAGCGCGATGTCGGACTCGTCATTCAGCACCCGCTCGACGAGTTCTGCGCCGGTCCCCTGGTGAAGCTTGATCTCGGCCCGCGGATGGGCGGTCGCAAAGCCCCGGATGAGTTGCGGAGCCAGCCAGGTACCCAGCGAATGCAGGAAATCGAAACGCACCAGGCCGGTCTGCGGGTCGAGCAGCCGACGGACTTCCGATTCGGCAAGGTCGAGTTGGGTGACGGCGGCACGGACCCTGCTGCGCAGTGCCCGCCCACGAGTGTTGAGGCTGAGCGAGCGTCCATGCCGGTCGAACAGGGTCGTGCCCATCCGCTCTTCGAGGCGCGCGAGTCTGCGCGACAGGGTGGGTTGCGGCATCCGTAACTCGGCTGCCGCCTGCCCGGCATGCTCGGTTTCGGCGAGCACCAGGAACCAGGACAAGTCATCGGAGAGCATGCCAGCAGTCTAATACTTGCTATGCATCAATTCAGGTCTATTCATGCATTTCCATTCGAGTCGCGCGAGGTTCACAGTGAAGATGTGACCGCGACAGCAATTGCCCCGACCCCGCAGCTCCCGACTATCCCCGGGCTGATCCGTGCGGCGATGCCCCAGGGTCTGCAACGCGGCGAGCGAGGCTACCGCAGGGCGTCCCTCGCGCTACTGGCCGCTGGACTGGCATCATTCAACGCGCTCTACTGCACCCAGGCACTGATGCCGACGCTGTCGGCAGATCTGGGAGCCAGCCCCGCGCAGGCCGCGCTGACCGTCAGCGCAACCACCGGTGTGCTGGCGATCTCGATCCTGCCCGCCTCCGTACTCTCGGAACGGTTCGGTCGCGGGCGTGTCATCATGATCTCCGCGCTGGCCGCGACCATCGTGGGCCTGCTACTGCCCTTCGCTCCGAGCCTGTCCTGGCTGATTGCCGGACGGGCGCTGCAAGGCCTGCTGATCGCCGGCGTGCCGGCCACCGCGATGGCGTGGCTCGCGCAGGAGATTCACCCGCGGGACCTGCCCCGGGCGATGGGGCTCTACGTCGCAGGCAACTCCATTGGTGGGTTGCTTGGGCGCTTGATCCCCTCTGGGCTGCTGCAAGTGGCCGACTGGCGGGTGGCACTGGGCGTCGACATGGGGTTTGCGCTCACCTGCGCGATCATCATCGCGACCATCATTCCGGCCGAGCGCCGCTTCACCCCGAAACGGCTGCGAGTGCGCTCCGAGTTGCGCACCATGGTGGCCCAGTGGCGTGACCGTCGGCTGGGTGCGCTCTTCGGAGTCGGTTTCATCTTCATGGGAGCCTTCGTCTCCCTCTACGACTTTCTCGGCTACCGGCTCAGCGAGGTCTTCGGACTGCCCGCTTCGGCGATCGGACTGGTCTTCCTGCTTTACCTGTTCGGCACCGTTGCGTCCGCGCAGGTCGGCAGGCTCGTTTTCAAGCGCGGACGAAGCACCGCGATGCTCATCGGGGCCGCCATGACCATCGTCGGGTTGCCGCTGACCGCCGGGAGCGAGCTCTGGTTGGTGCTGCCGGGAGTCGCGCTGTTCACCTACGGCTTCTTCACCGTGCATTCGGTGGCATCCGGATGGGTTGGCGCACTCGCCCCGGCCAGCAGAGGCGAAGCGTCCGGAATGTATCTGGCCTGCTACTACCTGGGCTCGTCGATCGTCGGCTACCTCTCGGGCCACATCATGCATGCCTTCGGATGGTGGGGTCTGATCGGCTGGCTGGTTGCGTTGATCGGCATCGGATGCGCGCTGACCGGGATGGTCGCGCGGTCAGCCAGGGCGCGGACCTGATTTGTGCCCCGGCGGCGGAGACGGACCGCACTCCGAACCGGAGAACCGAAACTACTTCGTCAGCCGCGAGCCATTCTCGTCCGATCGGACGAGGACGCGCGACCGATTTCGGTAGACGACAGCGTTTGCGGCGATGATTGCGACTATTGCCGCAATCGCGGCGACCGCTGTCGGCGTCGAATACAACGGGCCGGCCAGGCGTCCGGCTGCTATCCACGCGAGCGCCCAGGCCATCGCAGCGCTGATGGCCCAGCGTCCGCCCAGACGCACCGCGAAGACAATTCCCAGCAGAGTCGCGACCGCGAGTACGACGACCGCGAGAACGTCGGACCAAGGATGCTCGGGGTTGAATCCCGAGCCAATCAGCGCGACCGTGACGTTCGCGATGCTGGCCACGCTGACCCAGCCCAGATAGACGCCGAAGGTGCCGTCCACCACGATGGCCTCGATCCGTGACCCTGGTGGGCTCTCCCCCAACCGCTGCAGCAAGACGCCCAGCACGAGCGCCAATGTGAGGATCACGACGACGCTCAGCCATAGCCGGCCGGTCTGTGTGATTGCTAGCCAGAGGGAATTGAGCAGCATTGAGGCTGCGGCCGGCCAGGCGATCTTGGCCGCTCGCGGGCTGTCGACGGCTCGCCACTGCCAGATCACATATCCGGCAAGGCCCAGATAGATCAGCGACCAGATAGAGAACGCAGGCGAGTCGGGGGTGAGCAGCGTCGCATCGGCTGCGAAAACGCCACCGGACGACTCCTCAACGCTGGTGCCGATCACACCAAACCCGACCAAGGTCCCGACTGCCATCACGATGGCGGACAACGTCACGACCAGTGGCCGCAGTAGCTGTTTCGATGTCAACATTCGCTCCTTTTCGTCAGCAGTGCTGAAAGGCAAGACCACTCCCGGCCGGTGAGAAACGAAGCCGTGACCATGCGGACTCGGTTGTGCATCCATCCGGTTCGCCACAGCTCCCGCATGCCGGCATCGACCAGCGCGATACCGGTGTGGCCCTCCTGCCAAACCTGCAAGAGGTCCGGACGAAGCGCGGGCCACGGGAAGTGGTCGAAATTCCGCCGCCAGTTCTTGGTCGCCAAATCGGGGAAGTGGTACAGCGTGTGCCAGGCGAACTCGCGCCAGCCGATCTCGCCCAGGAAACACCCCACCGACTCCGAGGCCACCAGGTGGTCGCGCTGATACCCGATCGCGGCGTGCCAGACCTGGTGGGGGCTGATCTCTCCCCAACGCAGGTGGGGTGACAGTCCAGAACTTCCTCGCACACCAGGAATCTCCCGGTCCGTGGCGTATCTCTCGAGCCGATCACCGAGGAACTCGTCCAACACCTGCTGCCCTGAAACCTCGCCCGGCTGCCATGCCTCACGTAGCCCCTCGGCCCAGTCCGGACGCTTCGGCAACAGGTCCAGTTGCTCAAGCGTCAAGCCACCAACTCTGGTGACACCCATAGATCGGGCCGGTTGTTGGGGTGCAGGCAGCGGCAGGCGAGGTGCCGGACCAGATGTGCAGGCACGCCAAAATGGTGTGAAGACCGAATACGGCTCGCCTTTGCGGGTGTGGATCGTCCAGGGTTCGAAGAGAAGACCGGCGGCGAAGCTCTCCGCCTCGAGACCCTGGTCGATCAGGGATTTCTTCAGCTTGGCGTCCACCAAGCGTTCCGGCCCGCCGTAGCGCCGGTTCCAGAAAATGGCAGCGGCACCGACCGCAGCGACAACCTCGTCCACCACTTTCTCTGCGGGGCCGCGGCGCAGCACAAGCGAGATACCGAGGCCGGCAAGGGCGGACGCCACCGCGGAAAGACTGTGGTGCAGCCACCATTTGGCCGCACCGCCCAGTGGCCGCACACCTGGGGATTCTTCGTCGAGGACAAAGAGGGCGATCACCGGCGCCCGGTGGCTCAATGCGGCAGTCAAAGCCGGATTGTCAGCGATCCGAAGATCGTCGCGGAACCACACCACGACCGGTCTGGACACAGTGGTCATGAGTGAGTCCTCTCGCCTATTTCCGGATCTTCGGGGCCCTTCGCGCTGTCGCGTGCGAGCCGCGATGGCCACCAGATCGCCCGTCCGATGTCGTAGCTCAGCGCCGGGACGAGCAGGGAACGAACGATAAATGTGTCGAGCAGGACACCGAAAGAAACGATGAAGGCGATCTGTGCCAGGAACAGGATCGGAATGACTGCGAGCGCGGCGAATGTGGCCGCGAGAACAAGCCCCGCTGAGGTGATGACCCCACCCGTGACGCTCAAGCCCCGCAGAATCCCGGTGCGGGTGCCGTGATGGACAGACTCCTCGCGGACCCGGGTCATCAAGAAGATGTTGTAGTCGATACCGAGAGCCACCAGGAAGACGAAACTATAGAGCGGGACTGCGGGATCGGCTCCGGGAAACCCGAGGACATGATTGAACACCAGCGCCGCAACGCCGAGCGCCGTGCCGAAGCTCAGCACGGTGGTCGCCATCAGTAGCAGCGGTGCGAGCAGCGAGCGCAACAACAGAGCCAGGATGAGCAAGATGACGACCAGTATCACCGGGATGATGAGCGTGCGGTCGTGGATGGAGGCGTCGTTCGTGTCGATCGCGGTGGCGGTCACGCCACCGATGAGTGCGCCGGGCATGACCTCTGCGAACTCGGTTCGAAGCTCCCGGACGGTGCGCTCCGCAGCTTGCGAATCGGCGGCGTCATTGAGTGTGGCCTGGAGCAGCACCTTGCCGTCGACGACGGTAGGATCAGGTGCCAAAGTACCCGGCGGACCGAACCCCTGAATGCCATCGGCGGTCACCCGAGCGGCTCCGCTGGGCGATTCGGCGGTCACGACACTCACGCCGGACACTCCGCCGTTCTCGATCATGAGGTCGGTTGCGGCCTGCAGGTCGTCCTCGGCGACCACCACAAGCGCCGGACTGCCCGAGCCGCCGGGGAAGTGGGCACCCAGCAGCACCTGACCATCACGAGCCTGGGATTCGCCGAGCACCAGATCGGATTGAGCCACGCCGTTGGCGTTGAGACCGGTGGCTCCGACGACGCCGACGGCAAGCACGGCGACGGTGACGATCCAGATCGGACGAGCTCTCCGCTTGATCTGCTTCTCTAGCCTGGCCCACAGTCCTTTGGCGCGAACGCCTTGTTCGGCGGCCAAGACGTCGGGTTCGAAACGGGGGCGGCGTGGCCAGAACGCAGATCGACCAAGGATGAGGAGCAACGATGGGAGCAGGGTCAGCGCGGAGAGCATCGCGAATACAATGCCGATAGCGGCGACAGGCCCCAGCGTGCTGTTCGACTTCAGGTCGCTCAATAGCAGGCAGAGCAATCCGGCGATGACCGTGCCGCCAGAGGCGATGATGGGTTCGAAAGAGCCGCGCACCGCCTTCGTGGTTGCCGTCCAGTTGTCGCGGTGGGCACGTAAGGACTCGCGGTATCTGGCGACGTAGAGCAACGAGTAGTCGGTCGCCGCCCCGATGACGAGGATGAACAAGATTCCTTGAGTTTGGCCGCTGAGCAGCAGCACACCGGCTTTCGCAAGCCACCACACACTCAGCAAAGCCACACAGAGCGCGAAGAGGCTGGTTGCCAATACCACCAGGGGGAGCAGCACGGAGCGGTAGACGGCGAGGAGAATGATGAACACCGCAGCGAGCGCCACCCCCAGCAGTAGCCCGTCGATCCCGGCGAACGCGTCGAGCAAGTCCGCAGTGAAACCGGCCGGCCCCGTCACATGGACCTGCACGCCATCAGGGGCCGCGTCCCGCAGGGTCTGGCTCAGTTCGTCGACGACATCGCCGACCTTTGCGTCAGATTCGATGGGGACGAATGCCTGCGCTGCGCGTCTGTCGTCGGAGACAATCGCCGGAGAAATCTCATCTGCGATCCCTGCCATCATGGGTAGCTCAGCGAGCAGGGCGGAGATCTGCTGTATTTGCTGGTCGTCCAAGTCTTGCTCACTGCTGAAGACGACGATCGCCGGGATCGCATCGGAGGCACTGAATTCGCCGAGTAATGCCTGCACTTTCGTCGCGTCGGCGGAACTGGGCAGATAGTTCGTCTGATCGTTGGACGAAACCTCATCGATTCGTCCGAAATAGGGACCGCCCACTGCCGCGCCGACGAGCCACCCCAGGATCAGCAACGCGGGCCAGATCACTCGAATCCAAGGACGCGTCATCATCGCGATCCCTTGGGAGCAGCCGATGGTTTGGGAGGGCGGGGCACGAGTACAGAAGTGGACGCCTTGTACGACTGATAGTCGGTTTGATCGCGCCACTGACCACTGAGGAGCACTGCGCCCCAAATGGCAGTGATATACGTGAGGCTGCCGATCAGATCGAAGAAGTGCTCGCTTTGCTGAATCCAGGCCGGGATGAATGCGACGATCTGGACTGCAAAGATCCACGCCACTACGCCTGCGAAGACAGGGACCGCGCCCACCCTGGCGCCGCCGTCCGAACCGGCCATAGCCATTGCGGCGGCGAGGGCGAGGACAAGAATCATCACTGCGATCGAGCGGGCACCGCTTTTCGGCTGTGGAGTTTCGGTCATGATTCGTCCTCACGTTGATAGAGATCATCGATCTGCTGGGCCATCGCTTCAAGAAACTCGGCTCGGCGAAGTTTGAGAGTTGGAGTCAGACGCAGACTCTCCTCGGAGAGCTCGGTGATGAGCACCGTGAATCGACGCACCTGTTCGGCGCGTGAGACCGCGGCATTTGCCCCGTCGACGGTGCGCTGCACATGCGCCAGGATCTGCTCATCGACGATGCGAAGCCCGGCAGTTCCACTCGATTCAGCGCGTATCGCGAGATCATCGGCCAATGCACTGTGACCTCGACGCTTCGCCCACGCGATCGCCTCCTCGGCGTCCAGGACGATGAGCGCAGCGGCGTACGGCATGTTCTCGCCCACTATGATCGCCTCCGCCACAATGGGATCGGTCGATACCACCTGTTCCCACGGTTCGGGAGCGATGTTCTTTCCATTCGCAGTGACGAGGCCGACGCCGCGATAGAAGTTGGCGAGGTTGGGATCCAGAGGCGACGCCCCGGAGAGAAGATAGTCGACGCGACCGCCCATGAGGTTGCGCAACCGACGATAGAAGAGCGGTTCGAAAAGTGCGTGCCGGAGTCTGGGCGCAGGCGCGGGTCGCAGTTCCGGCTCGTCTTGGGCCCGCTCAAGATAGTCGCCCCAGTCGACTGCGGTTCGCTCCGCCATCGCGAAGAGCAGTCCGAGCCCTTTCTCTTGGGCTCGTCTTTTCGCTGCGGCACGAATCTTCTCGAGTATCCGTGGCACAACCACCATGAAAGTCGGGCGGATCTCGGCCATCGCCGCGACCGCCGAGCGCGGATCGCCCACGTGCACGATCTTCATGCCGGCGTAGACCGACACCAGCTGCAGGCCCTGAGCAAGCACATGCGCCAGCGGCAGAACGATGATGGTGGAGGCGCGATCGTTGACTACCTCCTGGTAGGCCGCGGCCACCTGAACCACCAGCCGGACGAAGTTCGCGTGAGTGATGCGCACTCCCTTCTGCCTGCCGGCAGTGCCCGAGGTGAAGACAATGCTCGCCAGATCTTCAGGACCAGCTAAGGCGCTACGGCGATCCACCTCTGAGTCCTGGATCCCGCCAGCCACACCGAGAGCGACGAGGGCCTCCAGATCACGACCGGAATCGGAGTCGAAAGTCCAGACAAGCACCCCTGGCAAGGCCGTCTCCAGCACGTCGCGGTGCGAGTTGCCAGCGGCCAGCACCAGACCCACGCCGCACACGCTCAAGATCTTCTCGGCCTGGGCGGTAGAGGCAGTCTCATATATCGGGACCACGACCCCACCAGCCGCCCAGATCGCAAAATCGGCGAGCGCCCATTCGTAGCAAGTCGGCGACATTATCGCCACTGGTTCGCCCGGTTCGACTCCCGCCGCGATCAGCCCCTTGGCCAACTCGCGCGCCTGTCCACGGAAGTCTGCGATGGACACGTCGACCAACTCATCCTGCACGCGTCGGGCGAAGGCCACATGCTGCGGATCGACCATTGCCCTGTCATCCAGGAGGGCGGGGACCGACCGAAGGTCGGGCCTTTCGATAGCGGGGGCAACAGTCATCTCGCGCATTGGGCTCCCATCCACGTTTCCTCCCGTCGAAGCGGTAGGTGTCGTTCTGCCAATACAACTAGCTTAGCTAGCTACTAGCTAAGCACACTATCACCCTTGCCGATAGAGTTCGGATATGCCTACATCGTCGGAGGCGAGCGAGGCCGCCAAGAGTCTCTACAGCGTCGAATCCAGCGACCCAGAGAGCGAGTTGGTGGACCGCTCTGAGCTCTCAAACGCTGACGTGGCCCAGATCAATCGGATGATGGCGGCAATGGCCGCGCTCCGCCAGACCGAAGAGCGAATCACGCAAGCATCGACTCGCTACATGAAGCTCAACAAGACCGACATGCGAGCCCTGCACTTCCTCATCGTCTGTCGGCACCGTAAGCAACTCGCCACCCCCAGTGATATAGCCGAACACCTCGGCATCACCACGGCGTCAACCACGAAGCTCCTCGATCGGCTGACGAACGGCGGACATATCACCCGAGAGCCTCATCCATCGGATCGCCGCGCTCTTGTGATACGCATCACAGAAGACACCTACCGCTCCGCAATGGACACCGTGGGAAGGCAACAAGCGAAACGATTCGTCGTGGCCGCACGCCGGACCCCTGCGGAGCGCGAGGCGATCATCTGCTTCCTTGAAGAGACCGCTCGTGAGCTGGACGTCACGGGACAGGAATGGGCTTCGGATTGACTGCGGGGCGCCAGAAACGGTCCGGTCGCGCAGCGAGATCCCTAGCAGGGTGGA
>NZ_JAVTWX010000127.1:0-4587 GCF_032229645.1 Brooklawnia sp. | reverse complement strand
GCACGGCTACCAGTACCGGGTAACCGCCAACGGAGCCATCCGAATCACCGTGCCCAGTGCGGCTAGCGCAAGACGGGAGTGATACCCAACCGGATCGGTCCGCCACCTGAACCGCCCGAGGCACCCGCACCGACCAGCTTCTGCGCCATCTTGATCTCACGCTCGGTCGGCTCGAACTCCGAATCGGCATCGGTCCACGTCGTCAGCGTGCCCGCGTTCTTGTGCGCAGTGGCGACCATCAACTTGATGCGGTTCAGCTGATTGACCTCAGAGGCACCCGGATCGTAGTCGATCGAGACGACATTCGCAGCCGGGTACTGGCGCCGCAGCTCGCCGAAGATACCGCGTCCGACCACGTGGTTCGGCAGACAGGCGAACGGCTGCGCGCAGATGATGTTCGGGGCGCCGTGCTCGATCAACTCGATCATCTCGCCGACCAGCAACCAGCCCTCACCCGCCTGGGTACCAAGCGAAATGACCGTCTGCGCCTTCTCGGCCAGCTTGTCGATCGTCTCCGGCACATCGAACTTGCCGCCGGTCGCGGCCAGCGCCTTGCGCATCGGCTTCTCGTACTGCTCAATCGCCCAGATGCCGGCCTTTGTGCCCATGCGCCCCTTCTTGGTGCCCATGCCGAAGGTGTCGTACTTATAGTCGGTGGTGTACATGCCCTGCAAGAAGAACGCCGTCAGACCGGGAAGCACCGCCTCACAGCCCTCTTCTTCGATCACCCGCACGGCGTCGTTGTTGGCGTCCGGCTGGAACTTCACCAAGATCTCACCGACCACTCCGACCCGGGGCTTGCGCGGAATGTCGAGCAGTGGCAACTCGTCGAACTCCTTGACGATGTTGTTGATCATCCAAGTGAAACCGACACGCCGGTTCAGCGTCGGCGACCAACCGCCATTGTCGAAAAACTCTCGGGTAGCGGCATCCCAGCGATGGTAGAGCGCCATCGCCGAGCCCTCGTCACGCTCGTAAGGACGCACCCGCAGCAGCACGTTCTGCAGCAGGTCGCCGAGCACCAGCGCCTCGATGCCTCGATGCGCCATGCCCGCGCCCACCTTGAAGCCAGGATTGTTCTCCAACCCCTGAGCACTCACCGCGAGCACCGGCACCTGCGGGTAACCGGCGTCCTTCAGACCCTTGCGCAGCAGACCGACGTAGTTCGTGGCGCGGCACATGCCGCCGGTCTGGGTGATCGCCACCGTCGAGTTGTCGGGGTCCGCCCCACCCTCGACAAACTTATTGATCAACTGGCCGATCACCATGATCGCGGGATAACAAGCATCGTTGTTGACATGGCGCAGCCCACACTCGACATCCTCAGTGGAGGCATGCTCAAGAACCTCCGCCTTGATGCCCGACCGACGCAGGATCGGCTCCAGCATCCGGAAGTGGATCGGCGCCATCTGCGGCACGTAGACCGTGTGGCTATCGCGCTCGGCCAGACCATAGACCGGGTTCGGGCCGGTGGTATCGATTTCGGTGCTCGGATCGAACGCCGGGCGCTCCTTGGTCGCTGCTTGCAGCGAACGCAGCCGAATCTTCGCGGCACCCAGATTCGAGACCTCGTCGATTTTCAGCACGGTGTAGACGTCGCCGACCCGCTCCAAGATCTCCTGAACCTGGTCGGTGGTGATGGCGTCCACGCCGCAGCCAAAGCTGTTGAGCTGCACGATGTTGAGATCGGGCTCGCGTCCCACCTGCGAGGCAGCCTCGTAGAGACGGGTGTGATAGGTCCACTGGTCGCGCACCCGAAGCGGCTGATCCAAGCTGGTCTTGGCCATCCCGTTGGTCAGCGCGTCCTCGCTGAGCACCGCCATGCCCAGCGTGGCGATCATCTCGGGCACGCCGTGGTTGATCTCCGGATCGATGTGATACGGACGACCGGCCAGCACAATACCGCGAATGCCCTTCTCACGCATGTATTGCAGGGCCCTATCACCCTCGGCCTTGATGTCGGCGTGCACCTGATCGAGTTCGGCGTAGCCGGCCGCCACCGCGCCCTTGGCCTCGGCAAGACCGACATCCCAGTCGGCGAAGATCTCGACGAGGCGTTCGGCCAGCTTGTCCGGATTGTTCAGGTTGATGAACGGGTCGAGGAAGTTGACGTCGGGGTCGCGTAGCCGCTCGACGTTCTTCTCAAGCACCTGCGGGTAGAAGGCCACAATCGGACAGTTGAAGTTGTTGTCGGCGTCTTCGAACTGCTTGCGCTCATAGTTCACGCACGGCAGGAAGATCGTCTTGATGCCCTTGTCGAGCAGCCATTCGATATGGCCGTGGGCAATCTTCGCCGGATAGCAGACATTCTCCGAAGGGATTGACTCCATACCGGCGGCGAACAGCTCGTGGGAGCTGCGTCCCGAGATGACGACCTTGAAACCCAGCTCGGTGAGGATGGTGAACCAAAGCGGATAGTCCTCATAGATGCCCAACGCCCGCGGGATGCCGATCTCACCGCGGGTGGCCTTCGCGTCGGTCAACCGGCGGTAGCCGAAAATCCGCTTGTACTTATAGTCGTAGAGGTTCGGGATCTCCGACTTCTTCGGCTTCGCCTCCAGTGATGCCCCGCGCTCGCAGCGGTTGCCGGAGACAAGCCGGGCACCGTCGTCGAAGTTCGTGATGGTCAGCTTGCAGTGGTTCTGGCAGAGCTGGCAGGTGCGCTGCGAGCTGGTGACAGTGAAGCCATCCAGGTTGCGCTCCATCATCGCGGAGACCGCACCTGGCTCGTAGTGCATCTTGGCCGTCAGCGCGGCCCCGTAGGCGCCCATCAGACCCGAGATATTGGGACGTACAACCTCGATGCCGGTCTGCAATTCGAATGCGCGCAGCACTGCATCGTTGAGGAACGTGCCGCCCTGCACCACGACCTTGTCGCCGAGGTCACCGGCATCGCGCAGTTTCATCACCTTGTAGAGCGCGTTACGGACGACCGAGTAGCTCAGCCCCGCGGAGATATCGCCAATACTGGCGCCCTCTTTCTGGGCCTGCTTGACCGAGGAATTCATGAAGACTGTGCAGCGGCTGCCCAGATCGACCGGAGCGGTGGACGCCAGGCCGACCTTCGCGAAGTTGCGCACGTCGGTGTTCATGGTCTCGGCAAAGGTCTGCAAGAACGAGCCGCAGCCCGCCGAGCATGCCTCGTTGACCGAGATCGAGTCGACCGCGTCGTTGCGGATCTTGATGAACTTCATATCCTGCCCGCCGATGTCGAGCAGGCTGGTCACTCCCGGGCAGACATCGGACGCCGCGCGATAGTGCGCCATCGTCTCGATCTCGCCCTCGTCGGCGTGCAATGCGGTCTTGACAAGGTCTTCGCCGTAGCCGGTGACGCAGGCGCGCCCGATGAATGCGCCCTCGGGCAGCGCGCCGATGACAGCTTTGGCGATCTTCACCGCAGCCTTGACCGGATCGCCCTGGTTGGAGTCGTAGGTCGAATGGACGATCGTGCCCTCGGCGTCCAGCACGACCGATTTGATGGTCGTCGAACCGGCATCGATACCCAGCCAGAGAGGCCCGGTGACGCCATCCACGCTGCCCTCGGGGATATTGGCCTCGGCGTGCCGTTCGTCGAACTCCCGGCGCTCCTGCTCGTTCAGGAAGAGCGGACGCATGGTGTGGGTGGTCATCGTGATCTGGTTCGCGTTGGCAAGCTCGTTCGCCAGATGCGAGAGACTCAACGCCGGGCCGTGAGCGCTGAACGCCGCACCGAGGGCGACATAGAGCTGGCCGTTGCCGGGGTTCACGAACTCGTCCACATTGGATTTCAGCGCACGGACGAAAGCCGCCCGTAGCTCGGACAAGAAGTGCAACGGACCACCGAGGAAGATGACCTTGCCCCGGATCGGACGTCCGGCAGCCAGCCCCGCCACCGTCTGGGTGGCGACGGCCTGGAAGACAGAAGCCGCGATATCTGAGTGCGCAGCGCCCTGGTTGAGCAGCGGTTGCACGTCGGTCTTGGCGAAGACACCGCACCGCGATGCGATCGGATAGAGATCTGTGTATTGGGATGCCAGCTCGTTCAGGCCCGTGGCGTCCACCTTGAGCAGCGTGGCCATCTGGTCGATGAACGCACCGGTGCCGCCCGCGCAGGTGCCGTTCATGCGCTGCTCGGGAGCCGGATGCAGGTAGGTGATCTTCGCGTCCTCACCGCCGAGCTCGATCATCACATCGACTTCGGGATTCAGTCGCTCGATGGCGGCGGTGGAGGCGATGACCTCCTGAACGAACTGCACACCCATCGCCTTGGCGACACCCAGGCCGCCCGAGCCGGTCATCGCGACGCACAAGGTGTCGGTGGGGAACTGCTCCTCGATATCGCGCAGCAGATTGGCGAGTTCGCCGCGCACATCGGCATTGTGTCGTCGGTAGTCGCTGAACAGGATCTGCTCGCCGTTCGCCACGACCGCCTTCACCGTGGTCGAACCTATGTCGAGTCCCAAAGACAGTGTGCTGTTCATATCGTCCCTCATGAGCCTGACGTGACAGAACGCTCATTCTGTTCGTGTAACAACGGTAGCTCACAGAACGTTCGTTCTGTACGCGCCCCCCAAGTCTTGAATTCCCCGGGCGGGCTGGTCAGCTCAG
>NZ_JAVTWX010000126.1:0-28954 GCF_032229645.1 Brooklawnia sp. | reverse complement strand
GCCGCGCGGAATGATCGATACCTTGCGGACCGGGTCGGCACCCTTCTGCAGCATCCCGAGAAGCGCGTGACCGCCCTCGTGATATGCAGTACGGCGTTTCTCATCGTCGGGGATGAGCACGCTTCGGGCCACACCGAGTTGAATCTGCTCGAGTGCGTTGGTGAAGTCGGTCTGATAGACCAGGGTGTCATTGCGCCGGGCAGCCCGCAGCGCCGCCTCGTTGGCCAGGTTGGCCAGATCCGCGCCGGTGGCACCTGGCGTGGTTTGAGCGAGCGCCTTGAGATTGACGTCGGCTGCCAGCGGGATCTCTCGGGTATGCACCTTCAAGATCTTCTCCCGGCCGATTTGGTCGGGTGCGCTGACGGTGATCACCCGATCGAAGCGGCCCGGCCTGGTCAGGGCAGGGTCAAGCACGTCGGATCGGTTGGTCGCGGCCATCACGACCACGCCCTCGGTGCCGTCGAAACCGTCCATCTCGGTGAGGATCTGGTTCAGTGTCTGCTCACGCTCGTCGTTGCTCCCGGACGCCCGGCTGGAGCCGCGGGCGCGTCCGATTGCGTCGATCTCGTCGATGAAGACGATCGCGGGGGCGACCTTCTTGGCCTCGTCGAAGAGCTGTCGGACACGCTGGGCACCGACGCCGACGATCATCTCGATGAACTCGCTGGCCGAAGCGCTGAAGAACGGCACATCGGCCTCGCCTGCGGTTGCTCGTGCCAGCAGCGTCTTGCCGGTGCCGGGCTGACCTTCCAAGAGCACTCCGCGTGGCGCGCGCGCGCCCACCCGACGGTACTTGTCGGGGCTCTTAAGGAAGTCGACGATCTCGTCCACTTGTTCTTTGACCTCGTCGATGCCCGCGACATCGGAGAAGTTCACCCGCACCGCAGTCTTCTCGATGGGCTTTACCTCGCGTTGCATTCCGAAGCCGCCGAGACCGCCGCCGCTCTTGGCTATCCGCCGGAAGGCCCAGATCGATACACCGATCAACAAGCCCCAAAGCACCAGCGAGGAGACCAGATTGGCGACCGCGCCGCGCTGTTCGACGACCGGGGTCGCTCGCACCACCGCTCCGTTGGTCTGCAGGTCGGCCAGGAGATTGTCTTGTGCAAACGTCGGCCGCTCGGTCGTGAACTGCGTATAGCTGCTGTCCTTGTTGCTGTCATCGCCATTGTCGGGTAGCGGTGCTTCGTTGTTCAGCTTGCCCTGGATGGTGTCACCCTGCGCGTAGATCTCTTTGACGTTGCCGGCCTCGACCTGCGAGATGAACTCGGTGTAGGCGATGGTCGGCGGGGCATTGCTGGCATCCTGCCAGGTGAGCAGCCCCCACACGGCCAGTAACGCCAGTCCGGCGATAACCCAGAATTGCCAGACTCGTGACTTCTTCGGCCCCTTCTTATCGCCGCTGCCCTTGGATTCCTTCGGTAATCCCTCGGTGCGCCAAGGGCGCGGTGAGTCGAGCGGTGGCGGCCCTGAAGGCGCCTGAGAACGGACGGGACGCCGGGGCTCATCAGTTGAGCGCTCCGGCGTTGGGACCTCGGCCTGGTGTGACGGCTGGGGATCGGTCATGAAACCTCCTGCATGGTTCCTTAATGTTAGACGCCGCCCTCTAATGCCTCTTGGCGCTCCTGATAGCCGTGCTCGGTGGTTGACTAGTGCCATGAAGAAGTTAATCAACGATCCTGGCACTGTCGTTGCTGATGCATTGCGCGGTATCGAGGCTGCACATCCCGGGACGCTGAAGGTGGATCATGCCAACAAGCTGATCATCCGTGCCGATGCTCCCAGGTCCGGCAAGGTGGCCGTCATCTCCGGTGGCGGGTCCGGACATGAGCCCTTGCATGGTGGCTTCGTCGGTCCAGGCATGCTCGATGTGGCCGTGGCCGGTGAGGTCTTCACTTCCCCGACTCCCGATCAAGTCCTGGCCGCGGTGCAGGCCGCAGACTCTGGTGTCGGCACCTTACTGATCGTGAAGAATTACACCGGCGATGTGATGAACTTCGAAATGGCGGGCGAGTTGGCTGCCGCGGACGGCATCGAGGTGGCGAGCGTCACCGTCGCCGACGACGTCGCGGTCACCGACTCTCTCTTCACGGCAGGCCGTCGCGGTGTCGGCGGCACGGTCGCAGTGGAGAAGGTCGCAGGCGCAGCGGCCGAGGCGGGTCGCAGCCTGGCCGAGGTCACCGCGCTGGCCCAGCGCACCGCCGATGCGGCACGCTCCATGGGTCTGGCGTTGACGTCCTGCACGGTGCCCGCGGCCGGACGGCCGACCTTCGACCTGGCCGACGATGAGATCGAGCTCGGCATCGGCATCCACGGCGAGCCCGGACGCAGCCGCGAGAAGATCGCTCCGGTGCGTGAGCTGGCCGCACGCCTGGTCGACCCGATCCTGGACGATCTCGACTTCACCGGTTCCCCGGTCATCGTGATCTGCAACGGCATGGGCGGTACTCCGCTCATCGAGCTCTACGGGCTGTACGCCGAGGTGAGTGACTTGTTGTCGGCCCGAGGCGTGCAGATCGCCCGCAATATCGTCGGGAATTATGTCACCTCGCTCGAGATGGCCGGCGCTTCGATCAGCCTGGTGAAAGCCGACGACGAGATCCTCGGGTATTGGGATGCCCCGGTCTCGACCACCGGGTTGCGGTGGTGACCACGATGGAGCTGTCCCCACAGGTCCTCGCGGGTTGGCTGCGCGATTTTGCAGCCGACATTGCCACAAACGAGGCACTGCTGACCGACCTCGATCGTCAGATCGGCGACGCGGACCATGGCGCCAACATGGTCCGCGGCACCAAGGCGGTCGCCGGGCTTGATCCTGCCGACTTCGCCGATGCACGCAGCTTTGCGAAGAAGGCCGCGATGACGCTGATCAGCACGGTGGGTGGCGCCTCCGGCCCGCTCTACGGGACCTTTCTACTCAGGCTGGCCGGCGCCTTGCCAGCTGACGGCACCATCGATCAGGCGGGATGGTCGACCGCGCTACGAGCCGGTGTCCAAGGCGTGATCGATCGCGGCAAGGCGGCGGCCGGCGACAAGACGATGCTGGATGCCCTGATTCCTGCGGTGAATGCTTTCGAGGCCGAGCCAGAGCATCCCTGGCAGGCGGCAGCTGAGGCCGCTGCCACCGGCCGCGACGCGACCATTCCGATGGTGGCGCGCAAGGGACGCGCGTCATATCTGGGCCAACGCAGTGCCGGCGTCGCTGATCCCGGCGCCACCAGTAGTGCATTGATGCTCGCGGCCGCAGCGAGGACGCTGGCGTGATCGGAATCGTCGTTGTCTCCCACAGCCGTCCGCTGGCCGATGCCGCGGCGGCGCTGGCAAAGCAGATGGTTCCCGCAGACGAGCCCAAGGTGGCCGTTGCAGCCGGGATGGACGACGGGAGTCTGGGTACCGATGCCGCGACCATCGCGCTGGCCATTGCTTCGGTCGATTCACCCGAGGGTGTCTTGGTGCTGCTCGACCTGGGTAGTGCGCTGCTCAGCACCGAGTTGGCGATCGAATTCCTCGATCCGGGCGTCGCCGAACGGGTACTGATCAGTCCGGCCCCTTTGGTGGAGGGTCTGCTGTCTGCGGTGGTGAGCGCTGCCGGTGGAGCGTCTTTGGCCGAGGTCGACCAAGAAGCACGGCGCGCGTTGGATGCCAAGACCGCGCATCTGTCCGGCGGTGGCGACACGACAGGCCCGCTGCAAATCGTTCGGACCCCGGCCAAGCCGCCGACCTCCAACCGCCGCGTGGTCTGGCGGGTGACGGTGCGCAATCGGCACGGTATCCACGTACGACCGGCCGCCATGATCGTCACCTCGTTGCGCGGCCTGGACGCCGAGATTGCCTTCAGCAATGCGACCACGGGCAGGGGCCCGGCGCTCGCCGACAGCCTGTCCAGCATCGCAGGGCTTGAAGTCGGTTGCGGACAGATCCTCGAGGCGCGAATCTCGGGGCCGGACGCGGAGGCCGCCCGGGATGTGCTGGCCGGGCTCGCCTCACAGAATTTCGGAGAAGATCTCCGACCGCGTGCTGCCCGGCCGTCCGAGGCCGGCGGGCCCAACGGACGGGCCGCAGCGGTGCGCGCCTTCGGGGAGATGCCGGCCGCTGCCGAGCGCCGTGCGGTTCTTGCGCCGGCGAGCCGTGTCGGCATGCGTCCACCGGTCGGCGAATATCGTCCGTTGACACCCAAGGACGAACTCGCACGTTTCAACGGGGCCGTCGCAGAGGTGGACGAATTCCTGGCCGAGATCATTTCCGACGGAGAAGCTGTGCCCGGCATTCTGGAAGCTCAGCGGATGATGCTGGCCGACCGCGAATTGCAGCACGGCGTGGTCGGGCGCATCACGGCGGGCTTCAGCGCTGTGGATGCGGTGGACGACCAGTTGACCGGCATGGCCCGTTCGTTCGACAAGTTCACCGACAGCTACCTGCGGGAACGTGGTCAAGATGTGCGCAGCCTGCGACGGATGCTGCTGCTGGCGTTGCTCGGGCACCGACTGGAGCAGGAGACTCCGGACGAACCCCGTATCTGGGTGCTGGAGGAGTTGGACGCGGCCACGGCGATGCGGCTCGATCCAAGGCTGTGTATGGGCGTGATAACCATCGCGGGGGGATCCAGCGGGCACGGCATGTTGGCCGCTCAGGCCCGCGGTATTCCGGTGCTGACCGGGTGCGCGCAGGTCGGCGAGGTGGTCAACGATCAGGTCGTGGCGTTCGATCCGGTGACCCGGGAATTCTGGCCGCACCCCGATGATCTGTTGCGCGAAGACTTGGAGCGCCGCAACGCCGAACGCACGGCCTCCGCACGACGCGCCCAGCTGCATTCCCATGAACCCGCGATAACTCGCAGCGGAAAGACGATCAAGGTCGAGGCCAACGTCGGCTCGGTCGACGATGCTCAGGCGGCCGCCCAGCAAGGAGCCGACGGCAGCGGGGTTGTGCGCACCGAGAACATCTTCGCCAAGGATCTCGCTGCGCCGAGCGTCGAGATGCAAACCGAGGTCTTCGTACGGCTCGGCCAGGCTATCGGCGGACCGATCACCATTCGCACCTGGGATCCCTCGGGCGACAAGCCGCTGGCCTTCATGCCCAACCAGCGCGAAGACAACCCAGCACTGGGGGAGCGCGGTATCCGCATGATGCGCCGGGTGCCGCAGATCTTCCGCGATCAGATCAAGGCTGCGTTGCTGGCCGCTCAGCAGATCGAGTTGCAGCTGATGATTCCGATGGTCACCGATCCGGACGAGATGATCTGGGCCAGGGAGCAGATCGAGTCGGTCCGAACTGACCTGGGCGTGGATCGGGTACCGGTCGGCGTGATGGTGGAGGTTCCGGCAGCGGCACTGCGGGCTGCGGAGTTTGCCTCCCTGGTGGATTTCATCAGCATCGGCACCAACGATCTCAGCCAGTACACCCAGGCAGCCGATCGCACCAATGGCGCGGTTCGCGAACTGGCCAGGCAGGATTCGCCGGCGGTGCTTGAGCTGATCCGGATGACTCGGGCTGCGCTGCCGGGGCTACCGATGGCGGTCTGTGGTGATCTGGCGAGTGACCCCGCGGTCACCGCAGCCCTGATCGGTTTGGGCGTGGACGAGCTATCCGTGCGTCCGGGAATGGTGGCCGAAATCAAGCAGGCTGTTCGGGCGGTATGACGACTGCACTAGGCTTGGCGGACGTGAGCAAGACTTTCGAGGACCTGTACGCCCAGCTGACCGAGATCGCCGCTACCCGCCCCGAGGGTTCGGGTACCGTGGAACGGCTGGACGCAGGCGTCCATGCGATCGGTAAGAAGATCGTGGAAGAGGCAGCCGAGGTGTGGATGGCCTCCGAGTATCAGAGCCTGGACGAGGCCGCCGAGGAGATGAGCCAGCTCATCTACCACGTTCAGACGATGATGGTGAAGCTCGGGCTCACCCCCGAAGACATCTACCGCTACCTGTGACGCTCGTTTCACGACGTCCGAACGGCAAGGAAGAACCGACGTGCCAGAAATGCTGAGAATCGCCGTGCCCAACAAGGGCGCCCTCTCGGAAGCCGCCGCCGCCATGTTGAGCAAGGCCGGCTACCGGCAGCGCAGCGACACCAAAGACCTCGTTCTGATCGACGAGCTCAACAACGTTGAGTTCTACTACCTGCGCCCGCGCGATATCGCGGTCTACGTGGGTGAGGGAACTCTCGATCTGGGCATCACCGGACGCGACATGCTGCTCGACTCCGGGGCTAACGCCGAGGAGATCATGGCGCTCGGTTTTGGCGCCTCAAAGTTCCGTTTCGCGGCCCCCGCCGGCGGCAGCCTGACACTGGAGGCCCTCAATGGCCAGCGCATCGCGACCAGCTATCCCGGGCTGCTGGGCAGCTACCTCGAAGGCCATGGCGTCAGCGCCCGGCTCATCCATTTGGACGGGGCAGTGGAGTCGTCCATTCGGCTCGGCGTCGCCGATGCCATCGCCGATGTGGTCGAAACCGGAACCACCCTGCGCAAGGCCGGGCTGGAGCTGTTCGGAGACCCGATTCTGCTCAGCGAGGGAATCTTGGTGCAGCGCCCGCAGGCCCGCGGCAAGATCGACCCACTCGCTTTGGGGCACCTGAAGCAGCGACTCTCGGGTGTCATCGTCGCCCGAGACTACGTGCTGATGGATTACGACATTCCCGCCGAGCGAGTCGATGCGGCGTCGGCGCTGACCCCCGGTCTGGAGAGCCCGACCATCTCGCCGCTGGCGAAGCAGGGTTGGGTCGCGGTCCGGGTGATGGTGCCGGCCAAGGGCCACCAGTTGCTGATGGACCATCTGCACGATCTCGGTGCCCGCGGGATCCTGGTGAGCGAACTGTCGGCCTGCCGGCTCTAGTCGGATCTGGATGCAAACGAATGCCCACCGCGCACGCCGCCGGTGGGCATTCGGGTCATTCGATGCCGTGCTTGTGCAAGATGTTGTCCACCTCACCATCCGGTACGGCATTCTTCGACGTGCCGGATGCGGTGGACGGATCGGGCATCGGCGCAGCAGCAACGCCCCGCTTGGCCTTGGACTCCTGGCGCTGGGCCTTCGCTGCGAGCTTCGCGTCATTCTCGCGTTGCTTGGTTTGACGTTCATATTCGCGCAGCTTGGCTTCATCCTTGGTCGGCACCTTGATTGCGCCGCCGATGAACCAGGCGACCAGGCCGAGCACGGCCAGCGCGATGCCGACCGAGATCGTGGTGGTCAGCTGGGTCAGGTGACGCAGCCAGTCGATGATCTGCCCGGTGAGGCCGACCAGCCCCGCGCCCACGACGATCAAGATGATTCCTGTACCGCGCAATAGGAAGTTCACGCTGCGGCGCGCATTCCACTTCAACACCGTCCAGACAGCTGCGAGCACTCCCACAGCCACGCTGACCAGCACGATGATCGTTGAGTCGTTCATGGGGAAAGCCTGACACGGCCGAGGCCGGTTTGGGCGCAGACACGAGACTGCGTTAGAATTCAACACGCTGATCGGTCTCGTGCAGACCGGATCCAACAAAGTGAGGGCCTGACCCTCCACCCATGATCGCAATCTGGTGGTCCTGGGTCGGTACCGCAGCGCCGGGAAGAGAATCTCCCGGGGGGCTCGGGGCGCGACACGTCCAGGGCGCCAAGCCGCTCACCGTCAGGCCTTCGCGTTCGCGGAGGCCTTTTTCGTGGCCGTCGCCGGACGACCAGAACCGATCAGCCAGACCAACGACATTGGAGGACAGTCATCAGCAACGAATTCCGTATCAATGAGCGGATCCGGGTGCCCGAAGTGCGCCTGGTCGGCCCACAGGGCGAGCAGGTAGGTATCGTGCGGATCGAGCAGGCACTGCAGCTTGCCCGGGAGCACGATCTGGACCTCGTCGAAGTCGCACCGAGTGCTCGTCCGCCGGTGGCCAAGCTCATGGACTACGGCAAGTTCAAGTACGAGAACGCTCAGAAGGCCCGTGAGTCGCGCCGCAACCAGGCGAACACCGTCATCAAAGAGATGAAGCTGCGTCCCAAGATCGACGAACACGACTACGAGACCAAGAAGGGTCACGTCGTGCGCTTTCTCAAGGCCGGCGACAAGGTGAAGATCACCATCATGTTCCGCGGCCGCGAACAGTCTCGTCCCGAACTGGGTGTCAACCTGCTCAGGCAGTTGGCTGCCGACGTGGCCGAAGACGGTGTGGTGGAGCAGGCTCCCAGGCTGGAGGGGCGCAATATGCACATGGTGCTGGCTCCCACCCGCAAGAAGAGCGAGGCCAAGGCTGCCGAAGCCGTCCAGCGTGAAAAGCGGATGGCCGAACGCCAGGAAGCGGCCGAAGAGAACAGGCGTGTTGAGGCCGAGCTGCGCGCGAAGGCGACGAGCCAATCGAAGAAGAAGAAGGGTCCGGCCGACAACATGGACCCCGACCTCCTTCCTTAAACCCCAGGGAGTCGGACGAGACTCTGCCCCGGTGCGGCATCCTGCGCCGAGACGATCGAGAGAATGGAGCGGCACCATGCCGAAGATGAAGACGCACTCCGGTGCCAAGAAGCGGTTCAAGGTAACCGGTAGCGGCAAGCTGACGCACAAGCGTGCGGGCAAGGGCCACCTGAACGAGCACAAGCCGTCGAAGCGCACCCGCCGGCTCAACGTGGACGGTGTCCTCGAGACCGGTGACGCCAAGAAGGTCCGCAAGCTGATCGGTGGCTATAAGCCGAAGTCGAAGCGCGGCTGACGCCGTTCCCTACCCGAACCACTTTTCAAGGAGTACGAAATGGCACGCGTCAAGCGGGCAGTCAATGCACAGAAGAAGCGCCGCGAAGTCTTGGAGCAGGCGTCCGGTTACCGTGGTCAGCGGTCACGGCTCTACCGCAAGGCCAAGGAGCAGACGCTGCACTCCGGCGTCTACGCCTTCCGCGACCGTCGCGCCAAGAAGGGCGATTTCCGCAGCCTGTGGATCCAGCGAATCAACGCCGCTTGCCGGGAGAACGGCATGACCTACAACCGTTTCATCGCGGGTCTGAAGGCCGCAGGCGTCGAGGTCGATCGCAAGATTCTCGCCGAGCTGGCCGTGAACGATCCGGCGACCTTCGCCGCGCTGGTGAAGACCGCCCAGTCTACTCAGCAGCCTGCTGCCTGAGGTAGTGACCGACATCAACGGCGGGCCCGACGCCCTCGCGCCGATATCCAAGGCGCAGGTGCGTTCGGCCCGCCGTCTGCATCAACGCAAGGGACGTCAGGCGGCAGGGGAGTTCCTCGTCGAAGGCGCCCAGGCGGTCAGGGAGGCGCTCGGTGGCGACGATGAGATCACGCTGATCATCGTGGACGACCCCAGTCGGCATCGCGAGATACTCGCCCTTGCCGGCGGTCTGCCGGTTGTTCAAGCCGACGCCAACGAGACCGCTCAGCTCGCCGATACCGTCACCACCCAGGGGCTGTTCGCTGTGGTACGCGACACCCCCGCCCGGCTGGAGGATCTGCGGGTCGACCCGCAGCTGATGGTCATCTGCGCCGAGGTCCGCGATCCGGGTAATGCCGGAACCGTGATCAGGTGCGCGGACGCTTTCGGGGCGGACGGCGTGATCCTCACCCACGGATCGGTCGAACGCACCAACCCCAAGACAGTGCGCGCCTCGGTGGGCAGCATCTTCCATCTCCCGGTTATCAGCGGTCCCGATGCGGCCCAGGCGATCGGCTGGGCGCGTGAGCACGGCATGCAGGTCTTCGCCGCGGATGCCGGAGGCCGAAACCTCGACGAGATCGCGAACACGCAACTGGCTCGTCCAACAGCATGGGTGCTGGGCAATGAGGCCTGGGGCCTGCCCGACGAGGTCATCGAATTGGTCGACGAGATCGTCTCGATCCCGATGTGGGGCCGGGCGGAGAGCTTGAACCTATCGACGGCCGCGGCGGTCTGCCTGTACGCGTCAGCCAGCGCGCAACGCCATGGGCTATCATGACGCCATGTCTATCGTCGGTGCGATTTTCCGCGGAGCCAGCCGGGTTGCTGGGGACGCGACGTTTACTGCGCAGGTCTAGGCCTGCACTTCAATCACCGATCATCACGATCTTGCCGAGCGTTCTGGCGGCGAGGGGTCTAACAAATCGACCGCGGCAAGCCTGCGCGCTTTGCGCGTGCCCGCCGGCCGGTGTCTGAAAGCCAAGAAACCGAGGGGAGCCATGACCTCAGAATCCGCAGAGCAGGATCCGAATCCGCTCGATATCAGCCAGGTAATGAGCTTGGTTGAAGTCGCGCTCGCGGCCGTCGCCGCTGCCGGCAGCACCGCAGAACTCAAGCAGGTGCGCATCGATCACGCCGGCGAGAAGTCGCCGCTGGCCTTGGCGAACCGCGCCATCGGCAAGCTCGAACCCGGCCAGCGCAAACACGCCGGCCAGCTCGTCGGGCAGGCCCGTGGTTCGGTGAACGCGGCGCTCGCGGCCAGGCAAGCCGAGTTGAACACCGCCGAACTGGAGGCTGCGTTGCGGGCCGAGCGCCTCGATGTGACGCTGCCGGTGGAGCTGCATCCCGCAGGTGCGCTGCACCCGATCACTGCGCTGATCAACGACATGTGCGATGTCTTCGTCGCGATGGGCTGGGAGGTTGCCGAGGGCCCGGAGCTGGAATCGGAATGGCTCAACTTCGATTCACTCAATATCGGCCCCGATCATCCCGCCCGTGGGCTGTCCGACACGCTCTTCGTCGAGCCGGCGTCCGATCACAAGCTGCTGCGCACCCAGACCAGCCCGGTGCAGATGCGCACCCTGCTCAGTCATGACGTGCCCGTTTACATCGTCAGTCCCGGCAAGGTCTATCGTGCGGACGAGTACGACGCGACCCATCTGCCCGTCTTCCATCAGCTCGAAGGTCTGGTGGTGGACAAAGGCGTCACGATGGGCCATCTCAAGGGCACCCTCGATCATCTCGCTCATGCCATGTTCGGCGATGTCCGCACCAGGCTTCGTCCGCATTACTTCCCGTTCACCGAGCCGAGCGCCGAGATGGATCTCGAGTGCTTCGTGTGCCACGGCGAATCGGTCGGCAATCCCGATCGGCCCTGTCGCACCTGCAAGTCCGAGGGCTGGATCGAATGGGGTGGCTGCGGAGTGGTCAATCCCCGCGTCCTGGCGGCGGCGGGCATCGATACCGATCTCTATTCGGGTTTCGCGTTCGGGATGGGCGTCGACCGCACGGTCATGTTCCGCAACAACGCGGCCGATCTGCGCGACTTCGTCGAAGGCGACATCCGGTTCCCCCGTTCACTGCAAGGAGGCGCCCGATGAGGGTCCCGATGTCTTGGCTGCGCGAACTGGTCGCGCTGCCGCCCGCTACCACCACCCAGCAGATCGCCGACGCGCTGACCCGTGTCGGCCTGCAGGTCGAGCGCATTGAGGCTACCGGTGCCGATATCACCGGCCCGGTCGTCGTCGGACGCGTCCTCGAATTCGTCGATGAGCCCCAGAAGAACGGCAAGATCATCCGCTGGTGCCAGGTTGATGTCGGCGAGGGGCCGCGCGGCATCATCTGCGGTGCGCACAACTTCGCCGCCGGTGACGCCGTTGTGGTTGCGCTGCCCGGGGCGGTACTGCCCGGCGGATTCGAGATCTCGGCCCGCAAGACCTACGGTCACATCTCCGACGGCATGATCTGCGCGGTCGATGAGCTCGGTATCGGCGAAGACCACACCGGCATTCTGGTACTTCCCGAGCAGATTGACGGCGCGCCGGTCACGCTAGGAGCCGATGCCATGAAACTGCTGCAGGCGCGCGACGAAGTGTTGGAGATCGACGTCACCCCCGATTCCGGGCACTGCCTGGGCATGCGTGGCATCGCACGAGAAACGGCGCAGGCCTTCGGTGTGGATTTCACCGATCCGTACGCCCCTATCGCGTTCGAGCAGACCGGTGGCGGGTACCCGGTCCGGCTGGACTCGCCCGGCTGTTCGCTGTTCAGCGCGTTGACCATCACCGGGCTGGATCCTCAGGCAGCCACCCCACTGTGGATGTCGCACCGGTTGACTGCCGCCGGGATGCGTTCCATTCGCCTGGCCGTCGACATCACCAATTACGTGATGCTCGAATCCGGGCAGCCGTTGCACGCCTACGACGCGGACGCACTGCAGGGCACCATCGTCGTCCGGCAGGCGACCGAAGGCGAGCGCCTGGTCACCCTCGATGACGTCGACCGCACGCTATCGTCCGAGGACTTGCTGATCACCGACGACTCCGGCCCGATCGGTCTGGCCGGTGTGATGGGCGGCCAGACCACCGAACTCACCGCGTCCACCCGCAACATCGTGCTGGAAGCGGCTCACTTCGATCCGGCCACGATCGGGCGAACCTTCCGTCGGCACAAGTTGCCGTCGGAGGCATCCGCTCGTTTCGCACGCGGCGTCGATCCGGCATTGCCGCCTGCCGCCGCCAGGACCGCGGCGCGGTTGATGGTCGAATTGGGCGGTGGCGTGCTGTCGGATGCCTTTACGGTGACCGGCGAGGTCGCCGCGATGCCGGTTCAGCGGATACGGGCGGATCTGCCCGCCACGATCCTGGGCGCCGAGATCAGCACTCAGCAAACAATCGATGTGCTGACGGCGTCCTGCGTCGAGGTCACCGAGCAGGCCGATTGCCGGCTCACATTGGTGCCGCCGACCTGGCGTGGCGACCTGGTCGATCCCTACGACTATGTCGAAGAGGTCGGACGAAAGCTCGGCTTGGAACTGATCACCCCCCAGGTGCCCAGAGCCACCGCCGGACGTGGGCTGAGCTTCGAGCAGCGTTCGCGGCGCGCTGTGCTGGCCGCGGCCGCCGAGGCGGGTTTCGCCGAGCTGATAACACTGCCATTCATCAGCACCGCCGAACTCAACAAGCTCGGGCTGGCTACCGACGATCAGCGTCGCGCTGTGGTGCGGCTGGCCAATCCGCTGGCCGACACGCAGCCGTATCTGCGCACCACGCTGTTGCCGGGCCTGTTCGGCGCTGTCACCCGCAACACTTCGCGGTCACAAGACGATCTCGCGCTCTTCGAGTGCGGCTCGGTCTTCTGGCAGAACGACGCGCCTGCCGCACCGATCCCCGACGTCCGCCAGCGTCCCAGCGAGGCTGCGATCGAGGCCGTCACCGGTAATCTGCCCGATCAGCCTCGGATGCTGGCGGCCGTGCTCACCGGCAACTGGTTGCCGGCGAGCTGGCAGCGTCCGGCAGTGAAGGCCGACTGGACGCATGCCGTCTACTTCGCCGAGACAGCGGCCGCTGCGCTGGGGCTGAAATTGGTTCGCCGCGCCGGCACCAACGCTGTCTGGCATCCGGGACGCTGCGCCGAACTCGGCATCCGGGCCGCCGAAGAGTTCGTCGTGCTCGGGCATGCCGGAGAACTGCATCCCTCGGTGATCAAGGCCTACGGCTTGCCGGAGCGGGCCTGCGCGGTTGAGCTGGATCTCGATCGGCTGATCGCTGCGGCCCCGCGCGGCGGCGAGATTGCACCGCTGTCGTCCTATCCGCTGACCAAGCAGGATGTCGCCTTGATCGTGGACCTAGATCAGCCCGCCGATGAGGTGCGCCAAGCGCTGGTGGATGGGGCAGGGGAGTTGTTGGAGTCGATTCGGCTGTTCGACATCTTCACCGGAAGCCAGGCCGGTGACGGCAAGAAGTCGCTCGCTTTCGCGCTCGGTTTCCGGGCCCCCGATCGGACGTTGACCGAGGCCGAGGCCGCGGTCGCTCGCGAGGCTGCGGTTGCCAAGGCCGCCGAGGTCTGCGGAGCTGTTCAGCGGGCTTGATACGTCAGCGGAATCAACCAACGGCGGGGCCCCGGAAACACCGGTGATGCCGGTTATAGGGGGTCTGCCGTTGGTTGCTACGTGCGCAAGATCTTCTCCATGGTCCTGCCTTTGGCCAATTCGTCGACCAACTTGTCCATGTAGCGAGTCTTCTGCATCACAGGCTCCTCGATCTCCTCGACCCTGACGCCACACACCACACCCTTGATCAGGGACGCATTGGCGTTCATCGGGGCGACAGTGAATAGGTCTTCGAACGTGGTCTCGTTCGCCAGATGCTCCGCGAGTTCGGCGTCGCTGAAGCCTGTCAACCAGGTGAGCACCTGGTCGAGTTCGTCCTTGGTGCGTCCCTTTTTCTCCACCTTCGCGATGTACAGCGGATAGACCGACGAGAACGGCATCTGGTAAATGCGCTTGAGGGTCTTTTCGTCCGTCTTCATGTCTGAAATCGTACCGAGCCGCCGCAATGCCGAACCGGTCGCGCCGCCACCTCGGCGAAGGCGGTGCCGGCGAGCTGGCTATCAAGCCCTGGCGCTCAGAACACCGAATACTCAACAGGCCGAGCACCGCCAGCTCGAAGACCCAGCCGAGCATCAAGTCTCGTTCCAGCCGCAGCGCCAAGGAGAAGGGACCGTGTACCCATCTCGCGGCGGACGAGCGTCCGGCGCGCTGCAGAATGGTTCCGACGCCGAAGTCGCGTCGCCCGGATAGATATAACGTCCCCGCGGTGAGCACACCAGCCAACGCGACAGATAACAGCGGCAACCAGAACATGTTCGCGGCGAACGCCTCGGCATGCCGGGCCCACCCGAACGGGGTGAACCGGACCAGTGCCGGAGCGATCCCCGCATCGGCACGATCACGACTATTCGGGACGCGTCAGCACGTTCAAGAACTCATCGTTAACGAAGAGGGCATCCCTACCCATTCTGACGTCGCTCAGCAGTCCCGCCTCAACCAGCGCATGAAGCCAAGCGGACGCGGTCTGTCGCGAGACATCGCAGCGTTCGGCCACGATGTTGATACGGCAGTATGGCTGCTCGAAAAGAACGGCGAGAAATTGAGCGTCCCGTCCACCTGGGGTGGCGGCACGGGCCAGCTCGGCGATGTTGTCTTGACATATGCGGATAGAGTCGATCTTTCGGATTGTCGACATCGCCGACTCGCGGACGGCCTCAAGCATGTAGAGGATCCAGTCAATCCACGCGTCGTCCGCAGTCACCGCGCGCAGCAGGCGGTAGTAGTCATTCTTCCGGTCGATGATCGCGCGCGAGAGGTAGAGAATGGGATCGCGTAGCAGGCCCGCCTCAATCAACATGAGTATGTTGATGACGCGGCCCGTCCGCCCATTGCCGTCGTGGAACGGATGGATCGCCTCGAACTGGTAATGGGCAACTGCCATGCGCACCAACGGGTCAAGGTCATCCTCGGCGTGAATGAACCGCTCCCAGGCCGCGAGCTTGTCACGAATGAGGTCTGCTCCTTCGGGTGGTGCATAGACGACCTGTCGCGTGACTGGATTCGCGATCCGTGTGCCCGGGACCGTACGGACCGCCATCTCGCGCCCCTGGAGAGCTGAGCAGATACGAGTTGCCGTCGTGGCGGTAAGCGGTCGGTCTCTGATCGCGTCAACCCCAGCGAACAGCGCGCTACGATAGCGCAGTGTCTCCTTCGTGGCGTGGTCGCCGCCACCCGAGTCTGCGTGTTTGAACAGCTCGTCTGCTGTTGTCACGATGTTCTCGATCTCGGAACTTGCCTGCGCTTCGAGCAGCGGGACAGCGTGAATCAGGATGTTGGCGTTCGGTAGCAATTGCCCGGCTTGGGAAAGCGTGGCCAGCGCCGTTCGGGCGTCAATCGTCGCCTTGAGTACCCGCTTGGGTTCAAGGTCCGTGCCTGCAGGTGGCAGCGGCGGCAGGTCGTTGAACGGGATGTCAGGGCTCCAGTCCACGTGTCAGCTCCTTCGACAGTTCCGCATGTTATGTTAAAAATACGAGATAATTTTAACACGTTTTGAAGATGTGTCAGGCGACTCGACACGAAGTCAAAGCCTCGCCGTCGACGGGTGCCAGAGTCACGAATGCGGGGAGCCACTTCGGACATGGGCACCAGACCGCTTCGGCTCGGTGCCGCAGCTGGCTGCACGGTTGACGTCAGAACGATGTGGTGCGGGCCGCCGGGATCATCGCGTTCCATAGCCGAATTGGCGCCAGACTTCGTAGACGGCGACCGCCGCGGTACTTGCCAGATTCAGGGAACGCGACCCCGGAAGCATCGGCAGTTGCAGGATGTCGGTAGTCCGAGAATCTGCGAGCACCTCGGGAGCCAGGCCGGTGGGTTCGGGCCCGAAAAGCAGGACATCTCCCGACTGGAAGCGCACGTCGGTGAAGGGCCTGCTCGCCCGGGCAGAGAAGGCGAAGACGCGGGCCGGGAGCAGCGCGGCGTAGGCCTCGTCCAAATTCTGGTGGGCATAGAACTTGGCCTGGTCCCGGTAGTCCAGGCCCGCCCGGCGCAGCTTGGTGTCGTCCAGATCGAAGCCCAGCGGTCCGGCCACGTGAAATTCGCATCCGGTGATGGCCGATAACCGCATGGTCGCCCCGGTGTTGTTGGGAATACAGGGACGATCGAAGAGCACTCTGATCGGGCAGGGCGTCGGTTCAGTCATTGGGGGGCCCAATCGAGTGGGTGATTGCTGGTGAAGCAACGGCGACTGGCGTCCACGGGGTCAGTGAATGTTAATTCCCGTGCCACCAATTGCAGGGGAGTGGAGAAGTCGTCCAAATCGACATCTTGGACAATGGGATAGAGCGGGTCACCCACGATAGGGATACCCAGACCATTCAGATGCACCCGTAGCTGATGGGTTCGTCCGGTGAGTGGGGTGAGCTTGTAGCGGCCGGTGCCGCCATGGCGTTCGGCCAATTCGATCAACGTCTCGGAGTTGGGCTCACGGTCCGGGTACACGACCGCCTGCAGATTTCCTCGTTCTTTGACGATATGGTTGCGCACTGTTTGCGGGAATTCGAGCAAATCCGACACTGGCGCCAGGGCCTCGTAGTGCTTATCGATCTGACGATGCCTGAATGCCTCCTGATAGGCACCGCGCCATTTCTTCTCGGTGGTCAACACCAGCACACCGGCGGTCAGCCGATCGAGGCGGTGCGCGGGAGATGCGTCCGGGTAACCCAGTTCGTTGCGTACTCGGACGACTACCGATTGCAGCACGTGATTGCCCCGGGGAATTGTGGCCAGAAAGTGTGGTTTGTCCACCACCACGATGCGTTCGTCGGCGTAAAGCACCTCGATTTCGAATGGCACCTCCGCCTCGTCACGGCGATCGCGGTGGAACCAGATGAAGGTGTGCGGCTGGTAAGGCTCGTGGCCGTTAATCGGCGTGCCATCGGTCAGGACGAACCGGCCATCGGCCAGCATCCGGGCCGTCGGAGCCTGCTGGGAGATCTTGAAGAACAGAAAATCCGACAGCGTTTCCCATTCGGGTGATTCCTTGCCCCGGTCAGGGGTACGGACCCAGGCGGCCTGCAGCCCATGACGAGGCGGCAGAGGGGAACGCGGTGGCACAGCGACAACAGTACTGCCGCAACCAGCGCTGTTTTCGGATCCTGGAGCTGTCGTCAGTCGGGAGCGACGACGGTCATACCGTGGGCTTTCGCCGCTTCGGCCAGCCGCTGGTTATAGCAGACGAATCCATCGAGGTCGTCGCCCAACTCGAGGGCCGTAGCGAGGTGCAGGGCATCGAGGCTGCGCAATATGGCTGGATCGAGGAAGGCTGCTGCCTCGAATGTCGCTGGTGATGGCGTGATGAGTATCAGGGAATCCAGAACAGCCCGCGCCTGAACTATTTGATCGGGCGCAGTGCGGCGGGCTGCTCGCAGCAGCTCGGTCCGGGTGAGGTCCGAGGAAACCAGAGTGGGCGAGGTCTGCGATATCCAGCTTCGCAGTCTGCGGGTTTCTGGTTCCGCGACAACAAGCTTGACCAGTGCAGATGTGTCGGCGTAGAAAACCATCGTCAGTATCTTTCGGCGTCTCGCGCTTCGCGCAAGGCATCTGACAACGGCTGCCCGGACGGGGGAGTCGGTAGCTCCGCCAGGGTCCGCCGAGCCGGTCGGGCTCGGCCGGAGTTCAATAGTCTCTGCAATGGCGAGTTGAACAGCGCGGTCAATTGCGCGACAGCCCGTCCGCGGTCGGTGATGGTGATCGTCTCCCCACGGATGGCCTGGGCTACCACGGCAGAGGCGTTCTGCTTGAGTGCCCGAATCCCCACTTCGCTCATGTTCTTCATTGTGGATCATGGTCGTGGACTGGCTGTCCGGTTGGTTTGGTGGCTGAGGTGCTTGGGCAGCGACCTTGTCCCGCTCGCGTACCGTCAGTCGCTCAGACGGGTCTCCTCGCAGTACTCGGCGATGCGTCCGATCGCTTCGCGAAGCACCGCTTCCTCGGGCAGCGCCACCAATCGGAAGTGATCGGAGTAGGGCCAGTTGAACCCACGGCCGTGGCTGACCAGGATCTTCTTGCGTTGCAGCAAGCCGAGCGCCCACTCTTCGTCATCATCGATGTCATACATCTCCGCATTCAGGTGCGGGAAGAGATAAAGCGCGCCGCGCGCAGGCCCACAGCTCATTCCGGGGATCTCATTGAGCAGCTTGTGAGCGAGCTGCAGCTGGTCGTGGAAGCGTCCGCCAGGCTTGACCAGGTCATCGATCGACTGATAGCCACCGAGCGCGGTTTGAATGGCGTGCTGAGCCGGCACGTTGGCGCACATGCGCATATTCGCGAGCAGTTGCAGGCCTTCGAAGAGATCGGCAGCATCATCCAGCGGACCGGTCGCGACCTGCCAGCCCGCGCGCCAGCCACAGGCCCGGTAGGCCTTGGAGAGTCCCGAGAAGGTGAAACACAAAACATCCGATCCGGTCAACGTCGCCATGTTCGTGTGAACACCGGAGTAGATGATCTTCTCGTAAATCTCGTCGGCCAGCACAATCAGATTGTTGTCGCGGGCAATATCGACGATCTGGGTCAGCAACTCCCGCGTATAGACCGCGCCGGTCGGGTTGTTGGGGTTGATGATCACGATCGCCTTGGTGCGGCGGGTGATCTTCGACTTGATGTCGTCGACGTCAGGCTGCCAGCCATTCGACTCGTCGCACAGATAATGCACCGGATGCCCGCCCGACAACACGGTCTGTGCGGTCCATAGCGGATAGTCGGGCGCCGGGATGAGGATCTCGTCGCCGATATTGGTGAGTGCCTGCAAGGTCAGCGAAATCAGCTCGCTGACACCGTTACCGATAAGCACCTGTGGTACATCGACATCCAGCCCGCGGGTCTGGTAGTAATTCGCAACGGCGGTGCGCGCCGAATAGATGCCGCGGGCATCCGAATAGCCGTCGGACTCATGAAGATGCGAGATGAAGGTGCGTACCATCGATTCGGGCGGTGCGAAGCCGAAATTGGCGAGATTGCCGATGTTGAGGTGCAGTACACGCTGCCCTTCAGCCTCCATGCGCTGAGCCTCAATCATGTTCTTTCCGCGCACGTCGTAGTGCACACCCTGCAATCTGCTCGCCTGTTCGAATTTCGACATCGTGTCGCCTTTCATCTGGTGAGGCTCCCGATCCAGCCCATCTGGCTGACGAAACCTCTGAGCAGAGTATCCCCGATCCGGCTGCGGAAACCGAAAATCTTCCGTCCACGGCGGAAGCTGCGGGTATGGTCGCAGGGTGGCAGTGAGACCGGCAGGCATCGTTGATGCCGCTTTGGGCATTCTCGACGCGTATGGACTGGCGGACCTGTCGATGCGGCGCATCGCTGATGCGCTGGGAGTCCAGGCGGCCGCGATCTACTGGCATTTCGCGAACAAGCAGACTCTGCTGGCCGCCGTGTCCGACGCGATTCTCGCCGGTCAGGCTGGCTGGGATGACCAGCTATCACTCGAAGTGTGGGCTCGTGATCTGCGCGGTGTCCTTCTCGCACACCGCGACGGAGCCGAGCTGGTGGCTGCCAGCCTCGCGGTGGGATTGTGCGAACGCATCCCGGACGCCGGTGCGGTGGCTGCGTTCGAGTCGCACGGCTGGCAGCCCGATGAAGCCGGACGCGCCGCTCGTGCCATCGTGCACTTCATCTTGGGTCATGTCATCCAGGAGCAGACCAGACAGAATCTGCTCGCCGTCGGGGTGTTGGCGCCACCGACGGAGGCTCTCGACGAAGAAGGCTTCGAACTCGGACTGCGGATGCTGATCAGCGGTGCTCGTGCGGTGGCGGCCGGCCGAGATTCTCGAGTCGATGGGTCGGACGGAGAACCGGACGTCAGCTACGCCGTTTGATGATCTGCATCGTGAACGCTCCGGACTGCATCCCTGCCAGATCGATGGTCACATAGGCGAACCCGGCGGCACGGATCGCCTGCAGGGCCTGCTGGCGGATCGAATCGTCGGCGAATCGTCCGATTTCGGCGAGCGGAACCTCGATCCGCGCTATTCGGTCGTGGTGGCGCACCCGCGAATCCGAGAAACCCAGGTCACGCAACGCCTGCTCGGCGACTTCGATCTGGCGCAGCTTGTTGGGCGTGACCTCCTCGCCGTGCGGAATCCGCGATGCCAGGCAGGGGGCCGCAGGCTTGTCGGCCACCGACAGACCGAGGTCCCGCGCCAGCGCCCGCACCCGGGCTTTGGTGATTCCGGCCTGAGCGAGCGGACGCAACACGCGGTGACGGGTGGCGGCCGCTGCGCCGGGCCGGTCGTGGCGCTCGGCATCGTCGGCATTCTCGCCATAGGCGACCGCATCCAATGACAGGGCGTCTGCCAGCGTGTCGGAGATGACGGTGAAGAGCTCGTCCTTGCAGTAGAAGCAACGGTCGGCTCCGTTGGCCCGATATTCGGCACGCTCGCCCTCGTGGGTGGCGAATTCGACGAGATCGGCCCCCATCTCGGCGGCCACCGAGCGAGCGACCTGCAATTCATGCCGGGCAAGTGACGGTGAATCGGCGAGCAGACCAACGGCGCGCTCGCGTCCCAAGGTGCGCACCGCGAGTGCCAGCAAGACGGCCGAGTCGACACCACCCGAGTAGGCGACGCCGAGTCGTTTCACGCCGCTCAACACATCCGCGACCGTTTCGGCATCGTCGCGGGTCGCCATCGACAGGTCATCGAACCTCACAGGCCCGGAGTCTAGCGCCCCGGGTGCAATCACATAGGATCAGAGTTGCATATCTATTACTCGCGCGGCATAGTTATGCGCATGACGTATTCGATAGCCGTGGCGGGGTGCACCGGTTACGCGGGCGGCGAACTCCTTCGCCTGGCGGCCATGCATCCGGAGCTGTCCGTTGGTGCGCTGACCGCGCACTCCAATGCTGGCACCAAACTCGGCGTTCACCTGCCCAATCTGCCCCAACTGGCAGACCGCGATGTGCTCGACACCACAGCAGAGAACCTGGCCGGGCACGACATCGTCTTTCTGGCCTTGCCACATGGCGCGTCGGCCCAGATCGCCCGGCAATTGGGCGATGACGTGCTGATCATCGATTGCGGCGCCGATTTCCGGCTCACCGATCCCGCGCAGTGGACGAAGTTCTACGGCGGCGAGCACGCCGGAAGCTGGCCCTATGGGTTGCCCGAGCTGCCCGGCCAGCGAGCCACCCTCGCTGAGGCGAAGAAGATTGCGGTGCCTGGCTGCTATCCGACCAGCGTCACGCTTTCATTGCTGCCCGCATTGACTCACGGCCTGATCTCCGGAACCGACGTCACCGTCGCGGCGGCCTCTGGATCCTCGGGTGCCGGCAAAGCGGCCAAACCGAATCTGCTCGGCAGCGAGTTGTTCAACTCGATGAGTGCATACGGAGTGGGTGGCATGCACCGCCACGTACCCGAGATCCTGCAAAATCTGAGCTTGCTCGGTGCCACCGCACCGACGGTGAGTTTCACCCCGATGCTTGCGCCGATCTCTCGCGGCATTCTTGCGGTGGTGACCGCACCGATCAGCGGGGTCGGCGTGGACGAGGTGCGCGAGGCCTACGCCGATAGTTATGCCGAAGAGCCGTTCTGCCGGTTGCTTCCCGAGGGCCAATGGCCGCTGACGAAGTCGGTGCTGGCCAGCAACGGATATCAGGTGCAGGTCACCGTGGATGAATCAGCTGGTCGACTGGTCGCGGTCGGCGCGCTTGACAATCTGACCAAGGGCACCGCCGGCGGCGCCATTCAATCCATGAACGTTGCGCTCGGCCTGCCCGAGACGACCGGACTGTCCGCGATAGGAGTAGCACCGTGAGTATCACCGCCGCACAAGGATTCGCCGCCGCAGGCATTGCCGCAGGCATCAAGGCGAGCGGGAAGCCCGATCTGGCCTTGATCCAGAACCTGGGGCCGCGATTCGACGCGGCTGCTGTCTTCACCTCCAATCGAGTCGCGGCAGCACCTGTCATCTGGTCGCGTCAGGCGGTGGCCGACGGGCGGCTGCACGCCGTGGTGTTGAACTCCGGGGGGGCGAATGCCTGCACCGGGACGCCCGGCTTTCAGGACACCGTCGCCACTGCGGAGGCCGTTGCTCGGGCGACCGGCTGCGAGACGGACGAGGTCGCAGTCTGCTCCACCGGGTTGATCGGTGTCCGGCTACCGATGGACGCCATCCTGGCCGGCGTCCGGACGGCGGCAACCGAACTGAGCCCCACTGGCGGCGAAGATGCGGCGCACGCCATCATGACCACCGATACCCACGCCAAGCAGGCACTCGTCCAGTGCGAGGGGTACACGATCGGCGGCATGGCCAAGGGTGCCGGCATGCTGGCGCCTGCACTTGCCACCATGCTCGTCGTGATCACCACCGATGCCGAGGTCTCGGCTGCAGAGCTGCAGACCTGCCTTGCCAAGGCGACATCGTTGACCTTCGATCGCATCGATTCCGACGGCTGCATGTCAACCAACGACACCGTGCTCGCGCTGGCTTCCGGCGCATCCGGCACGATTCCCGATCTCGACGGTTTCACGACCAACCTGGCCAGGGTCAGCTGGAGCCTCGCGCGGCAACTCATCGGGGATGCCGAGGGCGCCGCGCACGACATCGCCGTGGAGGTCACAGGTGCGGCATCCGAAGCCGACGCTCTCCAAGTTGCCCGCGAGATCGCGCGAAGCAACCTCTTCAAATGCGCGATCTTCGGCAACGATCCCAACTGGGGTCGCGTGCTGTCGGCCGTCGGGGTCACCACGGCGGCCTTCGAGCCAGAAGAACTCGACGTCACCATGAATGGCGTCCAGGTCTGCCGGGCGGGAGGAGTCGGCGAACCGCGCGAGCTCGTCGATCTGAACCAGCGAGAATGCCATGTGCTGGTCGACCTGCATGCAGGGGACCACAAGGCAACCATCTGGACCAACGACCTGACCTACGACTATGTCAAAGAGAATGCGGAGTACAGCTCCTGATGGCACTGCAGAGAACCAACGACGAATCCACCCTGATCGCCAAGGCCGGAGTGCTTATCGAAGCCTTGCCGTGGCTGATGGACTACGCCGGCAAGATCATGGTCATCAAGTACGGCGGCAACGCCATGATCGACGACGAGCTGAAGAACGCCTTCGCCCAAGATGTCGTCTTTCTGCGTCAGTGTGGCGTGAAGCCGGTCATCGTGCACGGTGGTGGCCCGCAGATCTCGTCAATGCTGAAGCGGCTCGATATCCGTTCGGAGTTCCGCGGCGGGCTGCGAGTGACCACCCCCGAGGCGATGGATGTCGTCCGGATGGTGCTGGTCGGCCAGGTCGGCCGCGAGTTGGTCAACCTGATCAATCGCCACGCGCCGTTCGCGGTCGGGCTGTCCGGCGAGGATGCGGGCCTGTTCACCGCGGAGCCGAAGACGATTCAGCTCGATGGCGAAGACATCGACCTCGGACAGGTCGGCGATGTCGCGACGGTGAATCCCGATGCGGTGATCGACCTGATCGCGGCAGGCCGGGTGCCGGTGGTGGCCACAGTGGCCCCTGGACCGGGCGACATGGTCTACAACGTGAACGCGGACACCGCGGCCGCTGCCCTGGCGACCGCACTTGGGGCCGATCGCATGGTGATGCTCACCGATGTCGCCGGACTCTACGCGGACTGGCCCAAATCCGAGAGCATGATCAAGGAGATCGACTCCGCCGAGCTGCGCCAGCTACTTCCCGATCTCGAATCGGGGATGCGCCCCAAGATGGAGGCCTGCTTGCGGGCGGTGGACGCGGGGGTCGAGCGCGCCACGATCATTGACGGCCGCGTCAAGCACGCGCTGTTGTTGGAAATCTTCACCGATGAGGGCATGGGCACCATGGTCCGTGCTGCGGAACACCATCAGGAGGCGTGATGCCCACTCAAACCGAATGGTTGAAGCGCTACGAGCGCTCCATGATGCACTGCTTCGGCACGCCGAAAACTGTTTTCGTCCGGGGCGAGGGATGTTCGCTGTGGGACGCCGACGGCAATCGCTATACCGACATGTTCAGCGGAATCGCGGTCGGCGCGCTGGGACATGCCCACCCGGCAGTCATAGCGGCGGTGACCGAGCAACTCGGCACCCTCGGCCACATCTCGAACCTCTTCGCTTCGGTGCCACAGATCGAGTTGGGCGAGCGACTGGCCGATCTTGCCACAGCGGGCTCGCCCGACCGCTGGGCCCGCGTCTATTTCGCAAACTCGGGCACCGAGGCCAATGAAGCGGCCTTCAAGATCACCCGCCTGACCGGACGCACCAAGATCGTCGCCATGGAAGGCTCCTTCCACGGCCGGACGATGGGTGCCCTCGCGCTGACCTCGGCGGCGAAATACCGGGAGCCGTTCGAACCGCTACCCGGTGATGTCGTCTTTGTGCCCTACGGTGACCTCGAAGCTGCCGCTCAGGCCATTGATGACCAGACCGCCGCGGTGGTCGTCGAGACAATCCAGGGCGAGAGCGGGGTCGTCCCTCCTCCTGCCGACTTCCTGCCAGGCCTGCGCGCGCTAACCCGCGAGCATGACGCCCTGCTGTGGATCGACGAGGTTCAGACCGGCATCGGGCGGTGCGGCGAATGGCTGACCTCGGTGGCCGACGGGTTGGACCCCGATCTGATCACCATCGCCAAGGGTCTCGGTAACGGCATACCGATCGGGGCCTGCATTGCTATCGGCCAGGCCGGGGAACTGCTCACCCCGGGTAGCCACGGCAGCACCTTCGCCGGCAATCCGATTGCTGCGGCTGCCGGACTTGCCGTCCTTTCAACGATCGAGAGCGACGGTCTGCTCGCCCGGGCGAGCGAGCTGGGTGAACGCCTGGCCGATGGCATTGAAAGCCTGGGACTGCCGCAGATCGAAGAGGTACGCGGCCGCGGTCTGCTGCGTGGCGTGGTCTTGCGCGACGAGATCGCTTCCCGGGTGACCGACGCCATGCTCGATTGCGGCTGGATCATCAACGCGCCTCGTCCGGCCGTCTTGCGGCTGGCGCCGCCGCTGGTCGTGACCGCCGAGATCATCGACCAGTTCGTGACGGTACTGGGAAGCGTCATCGCGGAGGAATCAGGCCGGTGAGTGAAGAGGCTCAGCCGCGAGCATCGACGAGAGTCGCCAGGCAGGCCCGCATCATCGACCTGATCCAGCGCCATGAGATCGGTTCGCAGGCCGAACTTGCCGATCTGCTCGGCGCGGGCGGCATCTCGGTCAGCCAGGGCACACTCAGCAAGGACCTGCTCGAGATCGGTGCGGTGCGGGTCCGCGACGCGGCAGGCGCCCTGGTTTACGCGCCGCCGGCGGCCGAGATCGCGTCCGATCATTCGGCGCATGAGGCCAGGCTTGCTCGGGTTTGCGTCGAATTGCTCATCTCGGCTTCCGGTTCGGCCAACCTGGCGATTCTCAAGACGCCGCCCGGTGCCGCCCAGTACTTCGCTTCGGTGATTGACCGGGTGGCCAACGACGCGATCCTGGGCACGATCGCCGGGGACGATTCGATCCTTGTGATCGCGCGGAAGCCCGACGGTGGTCAGGCCTTGGCCGGTTGGTTCAGTGGATTGGCTTCTGGTGAGTTGCGGGAAGATTCGTCCGACCGCGATCCGGGCTTGGCTTAAACCTGAATGAGGCTTGCACGATGGTCGCTGACTCGGCTGCTGACGACTCGCCGTCGCCTCGGTCCGGGTATCAGCGAGGTATCGACGTACGCCATGATGGGCGGGTGACTCAGACACCCAATCAGCCAGCAGCTCAGCACGCCGAAGGATTCCTCTGGGGCGGACGTTTCACCGGCGGTCCTGCCGATGCGATGTTCGCGCTGTCGGTCTCCACGCAATTCGACTGGCGACTTGCTCTGGACGATCTGGACGGTTCGATCGCGCACGCGTCTGCCCTGCACAAGGCAGGCCTGCTCACCGATGACGACCACGAAGCGATGGTGGCGGCGCTGCAGCGGCTGCGCGCCGATGTCGCATCCGGCGAGGTCGTGGCGGAGCCCAACGACGAAGACGTGCATGGCGCACTCGAGCGCTTGCTCATTGAGCGCGTCGGGACGCAGCTCGGCGGGCGCCTGCGGGCCGGCCGCTCGCGCAACGATCAGATCGCGACCTTGATCCGTCGCTGGTTGCGCCGCGAGATCCGCTCGCTGAGCCTCGATGTGCTCGCTGTGGTGGACGCGCTACGAGATCAGGCTGGCGCTCACCTGGGCGCGATCATGCCCGGACGCACCCACATGCAGACCGCCCAGCCGGTTCTGGTGTCCCACCAGCTGCTGGCGCATGCCTGGCCACTGCTGCGAGACATCGAACGACTACAGGATCTCGACAAGCGCGCCGCCGTGAGCCCCTATGGTTCGGCGGCGCTCGCCGGTACATCTCTCGGCCTTGATCCCGAACAGGTGGCAGCCGACCTCGGATTCGACTCCTCGGCGCCGAATTCCATCGACGGCACTGCCGCTCGCGATGTGATCGTCGAGGCCAGCTACGTGCTCGCGCAGATCGGAGTGGATCTCTCGCGGCTATCCGAAGACGTGATCATCTGGGTGACCCCGGAGTTCGGATTCGCGAAGCTGGACGATGCCTGGTCGACCGGCTCGAGCATCATGCCGCAGAAGAAGAACCCCGATGTCGCTGAGCTCGCGCGCGGCAAGGCAGGACGCCTGATCGGCAATGTCGCTGGACTGCTCGCCACCTGCAAGGGGTTGCCGCTCGCCTACGACCGGGATCTCCAGGAAGACAAGGAGCCGCTCTTCGACTCGGTCGACCAGTTGCACATGCTGCTGCCCGCGGTGGCGGGCATGATGGCAACGCTGCGTTTCGATACTGAGCGGACGGCGCAGGCTGCGCCACGAGGTTTCTCGCTGGCGACGGACATGGCCGATTGGCTGGTGCGCAAGGGGGTGCCATTCGCTCGTGCGCACGATGTGGCTGGCGCTGCGGTGCAATTTTGTGAGAACGCGGGCATCGAGCTGGCCGAGTTGACACCCACCCAACTTGCCGAGATCGCGCCGGAGCTGACTCCGGAAGTCCTGGATGTGTTGACGATCGAGGGTTCTGTCGCGTCACGCAACGGACGCGGCGGTACTGCACCCGAGCGAGTGCGCGAGCAAATCGCGGAGTTGAGTGCTCTCGCGGATGCTGCCAGGAGCTGGGCGAACGCCTAGGCGGCTGTGCCGTGCCGCTAGTCTGGCCGGGTGAATGCACTGCTCGATGAACTGACCTGGCGCGGCTTTGTGGCCCAATCGACCGATGCGGACGCTCTCGCGGCCCATCTGGACAGCGGACCCGTGACCTCCTATGTCGGCTTCGATCCGACGGCAGCGAGCCTTCATATCGGTCACTTGATGCAGCTCTTGCTCGCCCGCCGCCTACAGGAGGCCGGGCATCGTCCGATTCTGCTCGTCGGTGGAGCAACAGGCATGATCGGCGATCCGAAGATGACCGGCGAACGCGTGATGAACCGGGTCGAGGTCGTCCATGAATGGGCGGATCGGCTGCGCGACCAGGTGGGCCGCTTCGTGAGCTTCGACGGCAGCAACGCCGCGATCGTCGAGAATAACTTCACCTGGACCTCGCAGCTGTCGGCACTGGACTTTCTGCGGGATGTCGGCAAGCACTTTTCGGTGAACCGGATGCTCGCCCGCGATGTGGTCGCCAGGCGGCTGACCGAGGGGATCAGCTTCACGGAGTTCTCGTATGTACTGCTGCAGTCCCTGGACTACCTCGAGCTCTACCGTCGCTACGGCACGACGCTGCAGACCGGCGCCCAGGACCAATGGGGGAATATCACCGCGGGCATCGACTTCGTCCGACGCACCGAGGGGATTGGCGTTCACGGCCTGGTGACGCCGCTGCTGACCAAATCCGATGGCTCGAAGTTCGGCAAGACCGAATCCGGAACTGTCTGGATCGACGCGGAACTGACATCTCCCTTTGCCTTCCATCAGTTCTGGCTGAACGCCGAGGACGCGAAGGTGATCGAATACCTCAAGATTTTCTCCTCGCGAACTCGCGACGAAATCGCCGAATTGGAGATCGAAACCGAACAGGCCCCGCACAAGAGGGCTGCCCAGCGTGTCTTGGCGGACGACATCACCGATCTGGTGCATGGACGTCCAGAACGCGAGGCCGCAGAGCTGGCCGGTCGTGCCATCTTCGGACGTGGGGACCTGGCCGCGCTACCAGCCTCGACGCTGAGCGCCGTGATGTCCGAGTTGGGGGCGGCCGAGATCACCCGAACAGACGGACGATTGCCGTTGGTCGCCGATGTCCTGGCAGCCAGCGGGGTAGTGCCGTCGAAATCCGCCGCTCGCAGAGCCATTGCCGAGGGCGGGGCATATCTGAACAACCAGAAGGTGACCGACGTCGAAGCACATCTGGGTGACGACGACCTTCTTGCCGGACGCTGGGCCCTGCTTCGCCGTGGCAAGCGCACCGTCGGTTCGGTGAAACTGGCCGGCTGAGACCTCACGGACTGCGGATTTGCGTAGCCCGTCAAGGGTGTGTAATGTTGGCGGAGCCTTCTGGGGCTGATGATCGTGGGAATTCGAGCTATTCGGGTTCTGGCTAGGGGTTTTCCTCTGGTTTGGTTGTTGGCAGTGGTGGGTGACTGGCTTTCTGGGTCTGTTGTCGCAGATGGGTGTGTGTCCGGTTGGGGCCCGCTCGGAGCGTGATGGGTTTGGGTGTGGGGTCTTGTTGTGGGGTTGGATCTTCGGGTTTGATTCTTGTGGCGGGGTTCGGTATAGTTGGTCGGGTCGCTTCGGCTGGGATTGTGGTTCTGGTGGGGGT
>NZ_JAVTWX010000125.1:17084-29102 GCF_032229645.1 Brooklawnia sp. | reverse complement strand
GCTGCATTCGGGTGGACGTTACGTCGTCAGCGATCCACATTCGGCGACCGAGTGTGCCGAGGAGAACGCGATCGTCACCCGGATCCACGCCAGTGCCGTGGAAGCCACCGGCGGCCTGTTCGTCTCGGTTCCGCAAGATGATCTGTCGTTCACCGATGACTTCCTCGCCGGATGCCACAAGACCGGCGTCCCGGTGGAAGAGATCAGCATCGCCGAGGCACTGAAGCGAGAGCCGCGGGTCAATCCTGATATCCGGCGGGCCTTCCTCGTCCAGGATGGCACCGTCGACGGCTGGCAGATGGTCTGGGGGGCAGCCCGTTCGGCTCAGGAGTATGGGGCGAGCATCCTCACCTACCATGCCGTGGTCGGTATGGAGGTCCGCGATGGCGCGGTGAACGCGGTGCGGTGTCTTGACCGGCACAGTGGCGAGGAGGTCACCATCAACTGCCGGTTCGTCATCAATGCCGCGGGCGCCTGGTCGCATCACATCGCCGAGATGGCAGGCTGCCACGACGTGGAGGTCGTACCCGGTCGCGGCATCATGATCGCGATGAATCACCGTCTGGTGAACACCGTGATCAACCGCTGCATCTATCCCGCAGATGGAGACATCTTGGTGCCGGTGCATACCGTGTCCATCATCGGCACCACCGACGTGCGCGCCGATGACCCGGACGAACTGCCCATTCCGCATGATGAGGTTCAGCAGATGCTCGATTGCGGTGAGATCCTCATCCCGGGGTTCCGGCAGGCCCGGGCGTTGCATGCCTGGTCGGGCGCTCGTCCGCTCGTCAAGGACTCCCGGGTCTCGGCACAAGATACCCGGCACATGTCGCGGGGCATGTCCATCCTCGATCATCAGTCGCGAGATGGCGTGTCCGGCATCCTCACAATCGCCGGCGGGAAGCTCACGACGTATCGGTTGATGGCCAAGAAGATCGTCGACCGCATGTGCGAACAGCTCGGTGACCAGCGGGAATGCCGGACTGCCGAAGAGGCGGTACCCGGCTCGACCGACGGCAAGAACTACCTGGTCACCCACCGGCTGCACGACCGCGAAGCCGACCGGCGCGACGATCAGATCATCTGCGAGTGCGAGTTGATGAGCCGCTCGATGCTCGTCGAGGCGATGCATGCCGATCCGAAGGCCAGCATGGACGATCTGCGCCGCCAGTTGAGGCTTGGCATGGGTCCGTGCCAAGGCGGATTCTGCAGCCTGCGCGCCACCGGTATCGCCTGCGCCGAACAGATCATGGATGTCGACACTGCCAATTCCCGGCTGAATGAGTTCCTCTCGCATCGCTGGATCGGCCTGTGGCCAATCCTGTACGGAGATCAGGTGCGCCAGACCGCCTTGGACGAGTGGATCTTTCAAGGGCTCCTCGATGTGGAGCATCTTCCCGAGCAGAAGGTGGTCTTGGAGCCGGTACCCCTCAATGCCGGGGCTCGCGCCGTGCAGCCCTATCCCAAGCCCAAGACCGCGGAGGTGACGCGATGAACCATGCAGTCGTGATCGGCGGGGGCATCGCCGGCCTGCTGGCCGCCGCCAGGCTGGTCGACAAGGGGGCCAAGGTGACCCTGATCACCTTCGGCATCGGTGGTCTGCAATTGTCGCATGGCGGTTTCGATGTGCTTGGCTACGCGCCCGAGCGGGTCGACCGCCCCTTCGATGTCCTGGACGATTTCATTGCAGCAAATCCGGGGCACCCATACGCTCTTCTCGGCGTCCCCGGCGTACGGCAAGGCACCCAGTTCGCGTCCGAGTTCTTCGGTGACCGGCTGGTCGGCAACGACGAGCGGAATTGGCTGTTGCCAACCGCGGTCGGAGCACTACGACCGACGTATCTGGCATCGCCGACGATGGTCGACGCGGATGCTCGCGCAGATCACGACCCGGTCGTGGTTGTCGGGTTACGGCAGCTGAAGGATTTCCAGGCCGAACTGATCGCCGGCAATCTGGTCAAGCAGCAGATTCCGGCCCGGGCGGTCGTGCTCGACCTGCCCGCTCGCATCCGTGAAGCCGACGCATCCGGCCTTGGCTACGCTCGCGCGCTGGATCGTCCGGACTATCGGGTCCGTTTTGCGAAAGCACTCGGTCAGCAGTTGCTCAACGGCGAGAAGGCGTTGATACCGGCGATCGCCGGACACCGCGAAACCGTCGCATTCTCGGATCTGCAAGAGCGCCTGGGTGCGCCACTGGCCGAGATCCCCTTGCCTCCACCGGGAGTGCCCGGCATGCGCCTCAACGATTTCGCGACCCGCCGGCTACAGGATCTCCGCGTCCGCTGGATTCTCGGTTCCCGGGTGGTGGCGATTCATGGTGCGGGCGGTCGCGTGCAAAGTGTCGACGTGGCCACCTCCGGACACGTCACCGAAGTGCAGGCGGACGCGGTCATCTATGCGCCCGGCGGCTTCGAGAGCGGTGCGCTCGGGGTGGATTCGTACGGCACGGTCTCCGAAACTCATCTCGGCCTGCCCGTGCGGGTTCCCGAAGGTCCGCTCATCGGACCCGACAGGACCGCCGAGCAACCGCTGTTCCGCAGTGGGCTGGCCGTGGACGATCAGATGCGCGTCCTGGACGACGAGAATCGTCCGGTTTACGCCAATCTGCACGCCGCCGGCGGGGTTCTGGCCGGCGCCATGCGGTGGACCGAGAAGTCCGGAGAAGGCATCGCGGCGGCCAGCGCCGTGAAGGCGGCGGATGCGATTGGAGATCTGGCATGAGCACCAAGAAAGACCCGAAGCTGCTCACCGACACCGAGCGCCAAGAACGTGATGCCGAGCGCCAAGGGCGGCTTGCCACCTCAACGCCCGGTCCCAAGGTGCTGACACTGAGTCTCAAAGAACCCGACATCTTCGCAGCCCAGGGCCTGAATCGGGCCAGTCTCGACCATTGCGTCAAATGCACGATCTGCGAGACCACCTGCCCGGTCGCCGCGGTGACACCGCTGTTCTCCGGACCGAAGTATGTCGGACCGCAGGCCGAGCGCTTCCGCGATGGGGAGTCGGTGGATCACTCACTGGACTACTGCTCGAGCTGTGGCATCTGCACGCTGTCCTGCCCGCAAGGCGTTCACATCGCCGAGCTGAATTCGATGGCGCGGGCGGTCATGAAGGCCGACCACATGCCGATCCGCGATCTCGTCATCGGCGAGACCGTGCTGATGGGCAAGGTGATGACCCCGATCGCACCGATCGCGAACGCTGCCCTGGCGAACAAGCCGATCCGCATCGCGATGGAGAAGGTGATCGGGGTGCACCGCGATGCACCCATGCCGACCGCTCAATCGCAGTCCTTCGTCAGTTGGGCCAAGCACCACAAACGACCGGCAATCCCGGTCACCCGCGGCCCGGTCGTCTTCTTCCACGGTTGCGCCGGCGGCTATTTCGAGGTGCAGACCTCGATTCACACCGTCGAGGTGCTCGAGCATCTCGGGTTCGAAGTGATCGTCCCGGCCCAGGGCTGCTGCGGACTCGCCCAACAGTCCAACGGGCTTTTCAGCCAGGCCCGCAAGACGGTGACCAAGCTGTGTGGCCAGCTGCGTGCCGCAGGCAAAGACCTCACGATCGTCTCATCGTCGGGATCATGCGCCGGCATGCTCAAGCATGAGGCTTACGAAATCATGGGCGTGGACGACCCGGCGCTGATCGACGTGAGCACCAGAATGCGCGAAACCTCGGAATTCTTGATGGAACTCGAAGATTCTGGGACACTCCCCCACACCTTCCAGCGCTTGGATATGACCGTGCCTTACCATGCCCCTTGTCAGCTCAAGGGTCAGGGAATGGGTATGCCGGCCATCCGGCTGCTGGAGCTGATTCCCGGATTGACAGTCGTGGAATCCGGTCAGGCCTGCTGCGGTATCGCCGGGACATACGGATTGAAGAAGGAGAAATACGACGTGGCGCAGGCCGTCGGGCAGGCGCTCTTCGACATGGTGGTGGACACCAATCCCGAACTGGCGGTTTGCGACACGGAGACCTGCCGTTGGCAGATCAGCAAGTCAACCGGTGTACCAACCGTGCACCCGATCTCGCTGGTCCATCGGGCGTACGGATTGGGCGACTGACCACCGACCCATCCGGCTTTCCACACGCGACGCAATGCCGAGTTGGCACGACACGCCACCGACCGAATAATCAGAAGATCTAGGCAGCACCACAAATTCTTGGCATGATGGAGCAGAGAGTTCGCACATCAATACAGCATGTGCGAATTCGCAACAGATCTTCCGGTGTCGAGACGCCGGGAGAACCCAGATCATCCGTGACCAATTCAGTTGGGGCCGAAGGTCTTACCGAGACTGAATTACTCACGGCATTGTCAGAAAGGGACATCAGATGAACCTCATACCGATGGCCGTCTCCTCGCTTTTTGAAGGATTCGTCTCGGAATTCGTTGGAACCGCCATCCTGCTGCTCTTGGGCGTTGGCGTCGTCGCAAACAACCTGCTCGGTAAGACCAAGGGCAATGGGACGGGCTTTCTCTTCGTCAACTTCGGCTGGGGCATCGCAGTCATGGCCGGCGTCTATTTCGCCAGCAACAGTGGTGGTCAGCTGAACCCTGCCGTGACGGTCGGCCTGCTGGTCCGTGAACTGATTCTGGGGAACTCGGTGGACTGGGCGCTCTTCTGGGTCTACATTCTTGCGGAGTTCCTGGGCGCGATGCTCGGCGCCTTCCTCGCCTGGCTGGCCTACAAGCAGCACTACGACACCGATGTCGACCCCGCACTCAAGCTAGGAACCTTCGCCACCGGTCCCGAGATCAGGAACCCGTTCTGGAACTTCCTGACCGAGGTCATCGCGACCTTCGTGCTGGTCGGCTGGGTGCTGGTTGCCGTCCTGCAGGACCCCAATGGCAATGCTTGGGCCCCGATCGGCGTCACATTGCTGATCGTCGGCATCGGCGCTTCGCTCGGTGGACCCACCGGTTACGCGATCAACCCGGTCCGCGACCTCGGCCCGCGCATCATCCACGCCCTCGTCCCGATCAAGGGCAAGGGCGACTCCGACTGGGGCTATGCGTGGATCCCCGTCGCCGGCCCGCTCGTCGGTGGCATTCTCGCCGCTCTGATTCTCGTGCCGATCTACACCGCGACCGGAGCGCTGCCGGCCGATTCGGCACCGTTCTTCCAACTCGCCGGAGCCTGAGCCCCGGCTGTCAGTCGTCCACGAACACAAAGGAGTGAGCAAGCATGGCGGAAATGTTCATCATGGCGATCGATCAGGGGACTACCAGTTCGCGCGCCATCATCTTCAATCATGAAGGTCAGATCGTCGCCAGCGGCCAGCTGGAGCACGAACAGATCTTTCCTCGGGCGGGGTGGGTCGAGCACGATCCCGAGGAGATCCGCGGAAACGTCAACGAGGTGATGGGGCAGGCGCTCGCTCGGGCACGCATCAACCGTCATCAGATCGCGGCGGTCGGTATCACCAATCAGCGTGAGACCACCCTGGTATGGGACCGCGAGACCGGCGTGCCGGTCTACAACGCGATCGTCTGGCAAGACACCCGCACGCAGAAGATCTGCGACGAACTGGCCGGCGATGAAGGCCCGGATCGATTCAAGGAGATTTGCGGTCTCCCGCTGGCCACCTACTTCTCAGGTCCCAAGATCAAGTGGATCCTCGACAATGTCGAGGGCGCCCGTGAGCGGGCTGAGGCCGGCAAGCTGGCATTCGGAACTATGGACAGCTGGGTGCTGTGGAATCTCACCGGCAGTCAGGATGGTGGCGTTCACGTCACAGACGTGACCAATGCCTCCCGCACCATGCTCATGGACGTCCGGACCCTCCAATGGGATCCTGGCATGTGTGAGGTCATGGGCATCCCGATGTCGATGCTGCCCGAGATCAGGTCGTGTTCAGAGGTCTATGGTCACGGCGATGCGGAGAGCCTGATCATCGATACGCCGATCGCCGGCATTCTCGGCGATCAGCAGGCGGCGACCTTCGGCCAGGCATGCTTCGAAAAGGGCATGGCGAAGAACACCTACGGCACCGGCTGCTTCATGCTGATGAACACCGGCGAAGAGGCCGTCTTCTCGAAGAACGGACTGCTCACCACGGTTTGCTACAAGATCGGTGATCAGAAGGCCGTCTATGCGCTCGAAGGCTCGATCGCCGTGGCCGGCTCGCTGGTGCAGTGGCTGCGCGACAATCTCAAGATCGTGGCCTCCGCACCCGAGATCGAGGAGCTGGCCGCCAGCGTCGATAACAACGGCGGCGCCTACTTCGTGCCGGCCTTCTCTGGCCTGTTTGCGCCGTACTGGCGCTCGGATGCCCGCGGCGCGCTCGTCGGCCTCACTCGCTACGTCAATCGCGCGCACATTGCGCGCGCGGTGCTGGAGGCAACCGCCTTCCAGACCCGCGACGTGCTCGAGGCGATGAATGCGGACGCCGGCGTGCCGCTGGCCGAGTTGAGAGTTGACGGCGGCATGACTGCCAACAACCTGCTGATGCAGTTCCAGGCCGATCAGCTCGGTGTGCAAGTCGTGCGACCGGTGGTGGCTGAAACCACTGCCCTGGGCGCCGCCTACGCAGCCGGCATCGCGATCGGCTACTGGGACGGCGAAGCAGATGTTATCGCCAACTGGGCAGAGGACAAGCGCTGGACACCGAACGAGTCCCCCGAAGCACAGACCGAGCGCGAGCGTCTCTACCGCAACTGGAAGAAGGCGGTCACGAAGACCCTCGAATGGGTGGACGAGGACGTCGTCGAGTAAAGACCCGAGCGATCGCCTGACGAAATGGCCCGGGTGGGGATCTCAATCCTCACCCGGGCCATTTCACTCGCCCCCGGCAACTCGGATCGTGTAGGCACTGGGCCTGTCACGGGCTCCACGCCTTTACAATGATGCGGAGCTTGGGGCGAGGAATCAGCTCGCCGCGATGGTGCTGGCCCCAAAGGGCTCAGACACCGGTACCTCGGAGGCAGGTTTGCGGGTGGCTGCCACCAGACCCCACAAGGCGAATCCGAGGATCGGTGTGAAGATGTCGGTATACAAGATCACGCCGGCGTTATGCGATGCCATATTGCCGGTTTCGACAATATTGACGATGTGAGTTCCCGCCGCACCCCACAGGAAGCAGGCGGGACCGACGAGGGCTGCGAGTTTCAAGCTGAGTGGGGCTCGGGCGGGAAACGCCATGATTCCCACGATGCCGACCCCCAGGCTGGCGAAGCCGACTTCGGCCTGGAAAGGACTCTGGTCCCAGCCGATCATCAGGGCCGACAGGTCGCCGAAGACGACATGCATGATGGCGTTGAAGCTGTAGGTCACCCCGATCGCCAGGAGCAGGAACCAGTTCAGTGCGATCGCGAATGCGCCGTGTCTATCGGGACGCCGAACCGCGATCAACACGATGGCCACGACCAACCAGATGACCAGGAGTGTCAGCGTGAAGTTGCTCACTGTGAAAGCGATGATGTTGCCGAGAAGATCTGACATGATCCGGCTCATTTCCTCGGGGTACCGGATCCACGAGCGCGGCCTGTGGCCAGTATGCCCACGGGATCGGTCCAGTTGACGGAGCTGATGCAATGATGCAGAAACTAACATCACTGCATTAAGACTACAGCTGCAAGCGTCCGCTTGACCCTGCTACCACGGGTCGGACTAGATGCCACCTCTGGTGAGCAGGGCGAGAACCTCCAAGCCTTGACCCCTGTCCGAAGTGGCGGGAAGACCAGGCTCACGACCCCGACAGTGCCCGGCGATCATCGCCGAGATCCACCCCGAGAAGACGGCTACCGCCCGAGCCCGAGGTTCGAGTGAACCCGCCGGATACTCCCCGCGTAGCGCAGCATCGTCGGAGAGACGGTCGATCTCGCGCATCCAGCGTTGCACGACATATCCGGCGATGTCGGGGGCACCGTCATACAGATGCTCCACGATCGGGTGTACTTTCAGGTCGGTGTTCTCGACCCGGTCTGTCCAGCCCGCCTCGTTCATCGCGTGCAGCGCCGCCTCTGTCGTGTCGACGACCGGCTCGTCCGGCGGGCGCTGAATGATCTCGGCGACGAAGACGTCCATCCAGTCGTCGAAATAGGCGAGCATGATTGCAGCCTTCGACCCGAAGTGTAGGTAGATGGTGCGGACGGCGACGTCGGCCGCCTGCGAGATGTCCTCGATCGACGTGTCGGCGTAGCCGCGCGCATCGAAAAGGTCCTCGGCGGCAGCCTGGATCTTGGCACGGGTCGCTTCCTTGCGACGCTCTTGCCGAGAAGCAGTCACCTGCGATATGCGCGCAGCCATGATCCCACCATACGCAGCAAACGGTAATGCGTGCATAACTGCCGTGGTTGCACTGGAGGCGATGCAGCAGGCCGGACCTCACTCCGCCTTCTCAGCGGACGCCGATTGATGCCGTTTGCCGATGGCCCCGATGACCGGGTCCAATGCGAACGCCAGAAAAGCCCATGCTCCGACGAAAGGCGAGAGCAGAACAGAGATGGCACTCAGTACGACCGCGGTCAACGATCTGCGGCTGAACTGGTCGATGTCGGCCTGCTCGATGTCTGCGACCAGTAACTCGCGATGCCTGCAGACGTAAACCCAGCTGAGCCAGCCCATCAGGATTGCAGGGAAGAAGCTCGCGGGAAGTATCATGCGGCCGAGCCAGACGCTGTCGTACTCAGCGTCCACGACGGTGCTGAAGGGTATCAGAACGATGAACAGTAGCCGACCGACATTGATCCACATCGATTTGTTGTCGACCCGAGCGATATAGACGAACTGCTGAACGTGCGCCATCCAGAGCAGACAGAGCAGCAGGAAGCTCACCGCGAACGAGATGAACTGGTCGCCCATGTCGACGAACCCCGCCCATAGCTGGCCGCTGGTGGAGACCTTCCCGATCGAATGAGTGGTCAACTCGAGAACGAGGAGTGTCGCCGCGATGGCGAAGATGCCGTCGGTGAAGGCGTCCAGACGGCTGGCATCGATTAGTGGGCGCGACATAGCGTCACGCTATCCGACCGCGGCATGCATCAATGACAGTTTCAACGCGATTGCAATCCATCTATCTGGATCAGATCGGCAGGCTGGCCAGGAACACGCCTGCCGGATCGTACTGCTGTTTGACGGCGCGTAGCGGTTCCAGAGCGTCACCGTAGCCGCATGATCGGGCGTCGACGCCGCCATCTACGAAGGTCAGCGCCAGTGCGCCGACACTCCAGCGGTCCAGCGCTGCCGCCCCGCCATGCACGAGACCGGTCACGACGCCGGCCGCAGCCGGATCCATCACCATCGCGATCGTGTGCAGTAGATACTCCCCCGGAAGTGATCCGATAGCGCCTGCGTCCCTCGGGCGCCGGGCGATGGCGCCACCCAGATGACGCAGTTCGCTGACGAACAGTCGCCGGTCATCTGCCACCGTCAGGAAGGCGTCCACGGCATCGTCCGGCAGTTCGGCGAGCACGCGATGGGCAGAGACCGCCGGTGTGGGATCGACCGGGTCCATGTGCACATCGAGCAGGCCGGCGGCGGGAATACGAGCGAAGAGATCCATCTCGGGTTCCAGAGCGCGCAACGGCTCCAGAATCCCGGACGCATCGGAGTCGTTGTCCAGAATTGCGCCATCGATCGCGATGACCGACCGTCCGCTCAGGAACGGCGGCAGCTCCGGTAGCAGCGGAAGGTGCAGCACCCGCAGGGTCGTCGTGACGCTTTCGGGGACTGTCCTGGTCCACCGCGCCCAGGCGTGAGCCACCTGCGATGCCCGCGAAGCATCCCACAGCATCGCACCGGCGAAAACGTCCGGGTACGGCAATAGGTCGATCACCAGGGAAACGACGACGCCCAACGCGCCAGACCCGCCGCGCACCGCCCAGAACAGATCAGGATGCTCGTCCCCGCTCGCCCGCAGCAACGCGCCATCGGCGGTGACGATCTGTACCTCGCGAACCGCGCCGACGGCCAGGCCGTGCGCTCGGGCGTAGAACGACAGACCGCCCAGCAGCGAGTATCCGGCTACGGAGACCGTTCCGGAGCTGCCGTGCAGAGCAGTCAACCCGTACGGCGCTGCCGCCGCGATCACATCGCGCCACGAAGAACCGCCCAGCACCCGCGCTGTCTTGTTCACCGGGTCGACCGTCACACCGCGCAACCCGGACAGATTGACCACCACGGCATTCGTCAGATCGGAATCGCCCAACGCTGCGGCGGCGTGCCCGGTTGACTGCGGAGCCAGCCGTAGACCGGCGGCGGTCACAGCCCGGACGATATCCACAACATCCTCGGCACTGGCAGGCCGCGCGACAGCAAACGGCCGCTGGTCGACACTCAGATTCCATGGCATCCGGGCCGCATCGAAGCCGGGATCCGAGGCAAGCACGATACGGTCTGCCAGCGCGCCGCGAAGCTCATCGGCACGGCGATCGGCGTTCAGCTCCTGAATGGTCATGGGCCTGGTCCCCTCCTCTTTCGTCGAGCACCCTGGCGGGTGCGGTGTTCATACTCTGCGCGGCCGGAAGGCCTCGGCGGTATCCCAGTCGTCAGGGGTTTTCCGGTATCCCAGATAGCTGGGATGGATTGCAGCCCTTTGGGGGCGCACACTGAGATATGGCCTCGATCAAGGTGCTTGGTCGCGCGCGCAGCGACATAGATGTGATCTCGCGCGCCGGATTGCCGCTTCACGAATTCATGACCGAAGCAGCCGACGCGCTGCTATCGGTGGTGCCCTTCGTGGCAGGGTGCGTCTCCACGCTCGACCCGGCGACCGCCATGGTCTCGGGCACCCTCAAGCTGGAGGCGCTGCTGGGCAGAAACGATGCGGACGTGGAGTGGGCCCGAATCGAATACGGCGATGACGATCCAACAACGATGCAGGCCTTGCTGCTGGCGGGACGCGTTGTGGTCGGCATGAGCCAGGAGACCCATGGCGCCGTCGAACGCTCGGTTCGGATGGCCGACCTGTTGGTGCCCTATTTCGGTTTCCACGACGAAGCGCGGGTGGTGTTCGCCGACCGGGCAGGCGCGTGGGGATCGCTGTCGTTGTTCCGCGGCGGGGACGACCGCGTGTTCTCCTCCGATGAACTCGGCTTCCTGGAGTTGGTGGCACCGGCGTTCACCCGCGGCATCCGGACAGGGATACTCGCTCAGCTGGGTCGAACGCCACGGCCGCTCGAAACAGGGCCCGCCGTAGTGATCCTCGATGCGAATGACCGGATCGTCCAGACCAGCGAACGGGCGCGGCAACTCTACGACCGGATGGCCAGCACACCCCAGGGCGCCGACCCCTTGCTCGTCGTACAGGCGCTCGTCAGCGGTGCGAGGCGCAATGCACGCGAGGGGACCGGCCGGGCCCCGCGGGTACGGATACGCACGGTCGACGGCGAGTGGCTGGTCTTGCACGCGGCCCTGTTGTCCGGCGACACCGACCGCAGCGGTGAGGTGATCGTCACCATCGAGCAGGCGCGTCCCAAGGAGGTCGTCGATCTGGTCGCCGGCGCGTTCGGGCTCACCGCTCGCGAATCAGACGTGATGGCGCTGGTGTTGCGTGGCGCGGACACCAGACATATCGCCGACGCGCTGCATCTGTCGCCCTACACCGTGCAGGATCACCTGAAATCGATCTTCGAGAAGAGTGGAGCAGCCAGCCGGCGCGAGCTGGTCGCCCGCATCTACTTCGACCAGTATGGGCTGCGGCACGAATCTGCTGCTGGCTGACCCCTATCGGGCAGAATCGGCGAATGGGATTTTTCTCGCGTTTCCGCAAGAACAGATCGGCCGTGCCTCCACAAGCAGCACCAGCGGCGGATCAACCCTCGCGGCCGGATCCGGCACTCGCCAACATGACTCTGGGCTGGGATGCCATCGACTCGGTCTTCGACGCCGCCTATCCGGGCCAGGAACCTCAGCATTGGGGGACGCTGATCAGGTGGTCGTTGGGTGGTCCCGATCCCCTCGACGGGGTCTCGGCCTACCGAGCGACCCAACCGGTCCCGCACTGGCATTACGTCACGTTTGGGTACTCAGATCTTTACGGACGAGACGCTGTGGGCCGCGAGCCCGC
>NZ_JAVTWX010000125.1:0-16984 GCF_032229645.1 Brooklawnia sp. | reverse complement strand
TCACGTTTGGGTACTCAGATCTTTACGGACGAGACGCTGTGGGCCGCGAGCCCGCTAGTCGGAGGTATCCGGGTCGTTGCCCGCTTCCACAGCGGCTGAGGTGGCTGCCGTCGGTGTTGCCTCACGGTGCATCCGGACCGCCGCGATAGCACTCGTGGCTGCCGCGAGCACGGGCGGCGCCAAGACCATGCCAAGCAGCCCCGCAACTGTGCCGCCGACAATCGTGGCAAGCAGCACCGCGACCGGGTGCAACTTGAGTGAAGCACCCAAGGCCCACGAACTGACAGCGCTCTGAATCGTGCCGTTCGAGATCAGCAGGCTGAGCGCGACGATGAGAGCGGCCGAGGCTCCGCCTGAGCCGAAGGCTATCAAGATCGCAAATGCCCCAGTAATCCAAGCTCCGATATACGGAATGAACGAGAGCACGAAATAGAGAATGAAGATCGGCACGATCAGCGGGACTCCCAGCAGCAACAGCGGGATCATGAATATCGGAGCCGTAATCAGGGCGGTGATCGCGATGCCCTTGAAGTATCCGCGCAACGAACTCTGAGTCAGGCGGTCAATCTCGATGGCGAGTTCCGGGTCCACAGGAGCGAGGCTTGAGACCCACAACGGAAAGCGGTCATGGTCCCTGACAACGAAGAAAAGGAAGAAGAGCGCGAAGAACAGCCCCAGGCCAACCGAGAGGGCCCCCAGGAAGGTATTCGACACGAGTCCTAGAACACCTTGCCCGAGCCGGGGAGCATAGGCGTAGAAGGCGCTGCGGCCCTGTTCGAGCAGCACCGGATCGATATCGAGGCTGCGTCCGAACCTGACGAGCGCATCCCAGCCGGCCGCCAGCTGCCGCGAGATCTCGGGGAGCTGACGGACGAAGCCGGAGACGACGATCGTGGCGACACCGGCAGCCACCACGGCCAGAAAAAGCAACGAGAGCACGACCGCGAGCCCCGGTGGCACCCGGTGCCTGCGAAGCAGGCGTGCCACCGGATCGATGAGGGTACCGATGATGACTGCGATCACGAGCGGCACAACGATGCCGCTGAGAGCACTGAGTGCAGAAGCAGCCACCAAACAGAGCGTGACGATGCCGAGCAGCGCCCAACTCAAGCGACCGAGTCTTTCCACGAGCGTTGGCTCCTGGGGTGGGGCAATGCGATCACTTGAGTGGGCGAACTCCATCGGAGGGTCCTTACTCCGGGTGCGGTACTCGGGCAAGGTTGCCGATCTCGGTGCCGGCACTGTCCTGGATATGCATGATCCCACCATCAAGGACGCCACTGCTCAAGCCCGCGAGCCACGTATCGACATCGGGGCAAGCCATCAGGGTCGAGCCGAGATCGCCGAACGAGACTGTCTGGTCGTCCGACTGTTCCCACGTTCCGAACAAACGATTGCACCCGTCGGTCCCGCTCAGCGCACCGCCCGCATCGAGAACCAGTTGTGGCTTGCCCTCACTCCCGGTTCCCCAAGTACCTTCGGCACTGACGCGTTCTCCTGTGCACCCGGCGCTCAAGGACACGATCGCCGCGATGCCAACCGCCACGGCGGCGGCTCTTTTCGGACGCATGGTCTCAACTCGTCTGGTGAAGTGCTGACGCCTTGAGTGCCTCAAACTCGGCCTGATTGATGGCGCCGGAGTCCAACAGCGCCTTGGCGCGTTCGATCTCCGCGGTAGGGCTGCTCTTCTCCCCCACCACTGAGCGGATGTACTCGTCCGTCGAAGCTTGTGCTGAGCGCGCCTGCGCAGCAGCGCGCTCACCCATACCGCCACCGCGCGTAATGAGGTACACGACAGCGGTCAAGAAGGGAAGGAAGACCAGGAAGATCAACCAGATCGCCTTCGCCAAGCCACTCAGCTTCCTGTCGCGAAACAGATCGCTGATGATCGAGAACAGCGCGAAAAGGTACGCGATGAAGACAAACGCTGTGACAAACCACCAGATGGCGTCCCAGATTGTTGACCAGAATGACATGCTTTGCTCCTCTATTCCCCGATCTCAGGGGCTCGGGATTGGTGAAGGTCATCGGCCCGCCAGCAGTCAGGGGAATGCCCTGTAGCGAGAAACTCACCGATGACCGCATACAACCGATCGATGTCGGTTGGAATCTTGGATTCGAAGAACGCGAAGGCATGGATCATGCCCGGCGCTATGAGCAGGCGGGCATCAGCACCAGCGGCCCGCATGCGTTCAACGTATTCCGCTGCCTCGCTGAGCAGCGGATCGAACTCCGCCGCGATGATCAGGCTCTGCGGCATCGTGGCAGTATACGGACCACCAAGCGGCGAAGCCGCGGCGCGATCCGCTCCGTCAGGAAAGTAGTGATCGAAGTACCATGCGATCCGCTCGGCCGAAAGGAAGTAGCCCTCGCCGAAATCCTTGATGCTCTGGCCTGCCATCGTGTAGTCGAGACTCGGATAAAGCAGGACCTGCCGTTCGATGGCTGAATGCCAACTGCCGGCCGCCACCCGCTGCGCGATCGAAGCGACCTTCGCGGCGCCGCCCGAATCGGCCACGGCATGGATCCTGCCGGTCGTGGCGACTCCGGTCAGTGCCTGCCCGAGTCCGCACAGCACGTCATAGACGTCCTCCAGGCCTGCCGGATAGCGCGCCTCCGGTGATCTGCGGTAGTCGACCGAAACGACGATCATTCCGCTTGCATCCGCCGTGCGCCGGGCAGAAAAATCGTAAACATCAAGGTCACCGGCCATGTGACCGCCACCGTGCACGAAGAGAATCGCGTCGCTCGGCACACCAGGCCGTGGAACGTAAACACGAACCGGGACTGCGGCGATCTTCGTATTGAAAACCTCGGAAACCTCGACGCTGGGCAGCGCGAACTCATTGAGCCCGGCGAGTGCCGCACGTGCGGATTGCGGGGTGGCCTGGATACCGGCGCGTATGTTCTCGGCGGCCAGCGGATTCAGCCAGTCGAGATAGGCCTGAAACTCCGGATGAAGAGTCATGCAGCGATCTCCTCAGCCTCGAATGCGCGTTGGGCCTTGAACCAACGCCAGAGGAGCACCGAACCGATCAGGAAGGTGGCCTCGACGATGACGATGAAGATCATCGGAGCGGCCGACACCGGGGTATTGTCCGGCCCAAGACCACCGGTCGCGTCGGCGATCCAGGCGAAAACCTGGATGAAGATCACCGAGCCCGCGTAGCTCACCGCCCAGAAGATCGAGAAGGTGACCGCGATCTGGCGTGGGGTGACCCCCGGGCGGATGAAAGCCAGCTGCACGAAGAAAGGCATCGGGAAGAAGATCACGAGACCAAGCGTGACTCCTGCGAGCACCGCAAGATGATGGTCCGCCATTGCGAGGACGGCCGTCGCAGCAACGATCTGTAGCGCGGCGCAGACGCTCACGACGACAGGCTTGATCCGGTCCTGCGTTCGAGCCGAGACGAGCGTGCCACCCAGAGCCCCGATCACCCCTGCATAGACAACCCAGCGGATCGTGCCTGCGTCCATGAACGTGAATGCCACGATGTAGTAGGAGAGCAGTCCGGTGTAGGCAAGCGCGAAGACCCAGTTGAACCACTCACGAAAACCGTCACGCATCGTATACGGGCTGTCGACCTGTTGTTGTCCGTCGGTCGCCCCTCTCAGGCCGAGGCGCGACACGACGAGCCACAGGACCAGAATCGCAAGTGAGAGACCGGCTGCGAGGACGACGGCGAATGTCGGGTCGTCGTTCATCTGCATGCCGAAGGTGAGGGCAACCGCGAGGCCCGTGTTGAAGGCGACCGAGTTCACTCCGTTCGCGATCTGTAGGGCCCGGCCGCTCAGGATGCGAGCAACGATGCCCGACAGGAGAACCACCATCAGCGCACCGCCGAGCCCAAGCACGAAGCGGATGAAGAAGATGACAGGAAAGACCTCGGTCAAGGAAGCGAACCCGCCAAAGACGATGAGCGCAGACGCAAGGGTGAAGGCACGCCGCGGCCCGAGCTGTAACAGGACATTCGCTGCAACCAGGCTTCCGATGACCTGAGCGATGGTGATCGCATTGGTCATCAGCGCGGTGCGAGATGCGCTGAAGCCAAGGCTGCGAACATAGAGGTCACCCCAGTTCCATGCGACGGCGAACAGCATGTAGCTGAGGAAAAGCATCACGGAGATGACGAATCGCAGTGCCGCGGGAGCTCGCTCTTGGCTCGGTGCCGTGACATTAGAGGTGGTGCTCAATCTCTTCCTAACTCTTCAGCGCAGGCGCCGCAATTCAGCCAGCTAGAGGAATAATGGCATGGCTGTCGCGTGTGATCGGTTGGACAGGCCTCAAACCCCTGGGTCTAGGGGGCCACGGTGCCCGTGCCTTCGGCGAAACCACCGGATAAAGGTGTTCGCGTTGTCTACGGGGAAGGCACGCGCCCAGGAGAGGGATGATGGAACCAGCTGAGCGAAGGAGGACCAAGGATGCGCAAGCAAATCGGCATCGTCGACGACCATCCGGCGGTAATCCTGGGATTGTCCAGCATCATCAACGTCAACAGCGGGCTGTTCGTGAGTGGTGTCGGCGGCAGCGTCGCAGAGTTGCTGCTCCAGGGTGCGCACTTCGACCTCGTGCTGCTCGATCTCACTCTAGGCGACGGCTCTCGTCCCGCGGACAATGTCCGCGTGCTTGCCTCCAAAGGCATCCCGGTCCTCGTGTATACCAGCGGGGATCAGCCACAGCTGATCCGCGAGGCGGGCCGGGCCGGCGCAATGGGCATGGTGAGGAAGACTGAGCGGCCCAAGAAGATCCTCGAAGCGATCGCCTCCGTGCTACGCGGCGAAGTAGCGGCGACGACCGATTGGGCGGTGGCCATCGATGCCGACGACGAGTTCGTCTCCGCCGCCCTCACTGATCGCGAGATGCAGGTTCTTGCTCTCTATGCCTCGGGAGAGACCGCCGAACGGGTGGCGCAGCAATTGTTCATCTCCAGAGAGACGGTGCTCGATCACATTCGCAGAATCCGGACGAAATACGCGGCCATAGACCGCCCGGCACCGAGCAAGCTTGATCTCTATCGCCGGGCAGTCGAGGATGGGATCATTCCCAGACAACGCTGACGGCACTCGCGTCGGCACATTGCCCGAGTGTCAGGACGGCTCGCGAAGAAGGATTCCGGCAGCACTGAATTCGTAGCGCCGCATGCCGCCCGGCCCCTCGATCAAAGCGGTGACCGCACCCCCACGCGAACTGGGCAAGAATCGGATGGTGACGTCGGTGATCGCGTCGGCAGACAGCAACACGATCAACTGGTCCGCAACAGTGTCGGACATTCGTCGCGGCCAGGGGTCTTCGTTGCCGATCACTCGCACCACAACTCCCCGGTCGCGAGCAGCGTCCATGGCCTTGAGGAAACCCACGTGGTACGGCAAGTCGCGTCTGAGGTGATTGCGGACGATCTCGTCCGCCACGATGACCTCGGCATGGAAATCTGCCGTCAGCGGCTCACCCGCCGCGATGCGCCGCAGGATCGGCTCGACCACGTCTGGAATCTCGCTCAGCGTGCGATGCTCGTCCGCGCTTTGGCTTCGCACCGCATCCGTCTGGGCGACCATCTGCAGTTCAAGCTCGACCACCTGTGAGCGTTTGCCCTCGACCGTGCGTGCGACCCAAGCCAGCAGGAAGAAGGCAATCGGCGTGGCCAGCGGCTGCGCCAGGCTCTCCAGTTGCCCGGCGGTGTCCCGGCCGTTCAAGACTCCCAGCCATGCAATCCTGATGAGGAGGACCGCCGACGCCACTGCTCCGATCACGGAATGCCCACGCATGATCAGCAAGGCCACCGCCATGTTGAGATAGCCGATGGCATAAGCGGTGGACTCTACGGACCCGCCTATTCCCCGACTGCCTAGCACCAGCAGCGCTGCGAACGAGATCCCGACAACGAAGACCACTTGCGGCCACGACAAGCGTCCGGGCCGCCGCACCGTCACCACCACAAAATCGATCGCGATTGCCACGATGGTGAACCAGGCACCAAAACTCCATTGGTCAACCGGTGGCAGCAGGCTGCCCACGAGCGCCGCGATCAGCACGGCAGCCCAACCGAAGAGCAGCACCGGACGGGCCAGCGGGTGAGACAGCCCGGAGTCTACTTGCGTGGCCGGCTCCATGCCATCACCACCGTCGTGCCACCCGCGCCGCTGTCGAAGGCCACGCGGCCTCCGTCCAAGTCATCAATCCGCCTGACGATGCTCCCACTGATCCCGAAATGTCCTGATCGGATCTTCGCCGGATCGAAGCCGGGACCAGCATCCACGATGATCACCCGGATCGATCCGTCGCCGACCATGACGGTCCCGCTCCCGCCTCCGGCGTGACGCAAGGCATTCCGGGATGCCTCGGCAGCGGCGAGACCCACAGCACCGGCCGCTGTGGAGGTAACCGTGCCGGGAGTCACTTTCGAACTAACCTCGATGCCGGGCGCAGCAGCACCGATCAGGTCGAGAATCAGCTGCTGCGCTTCCTCGGTCGTACGCTCAACCGGTTCTGTGTCGGTGCGAAAATCTTCGTGTCGCAGGGCATCCAGAGCTGCCGTGGCGCTGCGTCGCAATAGCGGCGGAGGATCGCCCGTGAGCTGAACTGCCGCACCAAAGGTCGATAGGACCTCGTCATGGATGACACGGGCGAAGCGCTCGAAATCGGCCGACGCGGCGCGAACCCGCTCCTCCTCAGCCTGAAGATGCTCAGCTGTTGCCCGGGCCCGCGCGAGCCGATTCGTTTGCTGACGCATCACCAACGCCAGCATCACAAAGATGACGTTCGACGCATGCACGAAACCCCACGAAAGCACCGATGCCGGGATCGTACCGAGAAAAGCCAGCGCCGAGAGCGGAACCGAGGCAGCCAGCAAGAGTGTCGCCGCGAGGGCCCACGCCAGGCGAACAGTGAGCGCCAGGGCGGCGACCACTGTTGAGTCCAGCAACCACAACAAAGGGTACGGCGTCCGACCACCATCATCCCAGGCGTTATACACGAGGACCAGAGCGAACAGAAGCACCAGCACTTGGGATATCCAGATGCTACGTAGCACGGCCGGTGGCAGCTTTGACCAGCCCACAGCTGTGAGCAGTTGCAGGAGCGGCACGATACCGGCGAGCGTCACCCACCACGCCTGGAATTGACTCGCTTGCTCGATGAATGCGAGCGAGTTGAGGAGAACGATGGCGACGCCGCAGAGCGCGATTCCCAGTCCGATCTTACGATCGACGACACTCCACGGAATGGTGAACATGGCTCCTCGACAGGCGACTTGATGGAAACCCAGAACTCGCGGCGAGCGTAGCACCTGAATCCGCCGAGACCGCAGCGACAGATCGCGATGAAAGGCATACAACCGCACGCACGCTCAGGAGTGGCTCCCGGACAGCATGTGCCGTGCGCGACCGTCGATCGGGATGCGGAATTGCCAGCACGAGCCCGGGATCAGCCGCCGAGAATGCGCTTCTTCTGTGCCTCGAATTCCTCGGAATTCAAGACTCCGGAGTCCCGCAATTGGCCGAGTTGAGCAAGCTGCGCCATGACGGCACTCATATCGGCCGGGCCGCCAGCGGGAGGCGCCGGCGGTTGGGCGGCCTCGATGCCGTGCTGGGCAATACCAGGGGCTTCTCGGGCGTCCTCAGCGGACCAGCGGCGTTGCTGTTTACGCTGGACGTTCCCGATCACGCGGGTCGCCACGCTTGCTCGTGCAGCGGTTCTTAGCAGGCTCATCGCTCGTCCTCACTGTTGGCGATCGCTTTCTCAAGATCCTCCAGTGCTACGCCACCGGACCATAGTTCGCGGCCGCCGTTCTGCTGAACCTCGCGAGCAACTCCGGCCAACCCGCGATCCTCGTAGACCACCACAATGGCGTACTCGCCGACCGCGAGTTCGGCGCCCAGCGCGGCCAGATCTTCGTCGTCCAGTAGTTCGGTGAACGCAGTATCGAACTCCGACAGCCGCGGGTCCTGCTCGGCCGAGAGACGAACCGCCGCACCATCGGCAGCCAAGGCAACGACTTCCAGATCGAGAACCTCAAACGCACCGCCGACCCCGCTCCGCACGAGTGCCTGCGCTACCCGCGATAGGTCACTCTCACGCGGCACAACGAATACCGCATGGTTCACCGGTCCTGCATAGAGATCAGTTGCCATGAGGAAACTCTAATCACCACATTCTGGTCTTAGCTGTGAAACAGACGATCTCAGGCGGTCAGAACCCCTAGGTAAAGGGGTTTTTCGACCAACGCAGTGGGCGCCGGGGAGTCCGCAGCGACAGAGTTCTATTCTCTATCTCACCTCCACCTGTGCGATGGCGGGGTATCGAATACGGAGAAGAGTTCCCATGACACACAAGGCCCCTTATCCAGCCTTTGAACTTCCTCAACGCGATCTGAAGGTTTCAGCGGTCGAACTGGTGTCCCAGGCCACCGCGCTCGGCATTGTGGTGTTCGAGGGCGAGGAACCCGACGGCGGGCTCAGCGCGGCCCGCGCCGCCGAACTGGGATTCTCGCCGAAGCCAGGCGCGACGCTGGTGCTTGCCGGCACACAGACACCCGTCACCGTGCTGCTAGGCGCGGGTGAACGCTCCGGCGTCGATCTGACCACCATGCGCGATCTGGCAGCGGCGCTGGCACGAGCCGTCCCCGCGCATCGTGCGCTGGGCCTCAAAGTGCCGGACACCGATCTCTGCGAGGCCGACATCGCCACCGCCTTCGTCGAGGGTGCCGCACTGGCCCGCTACGTCTTCCGACTGGGCGCTGAGGCCGACGACGCCAGACTCGACTCGCTCGAACTCGTTGCGGACGCCGCACTCGTTCCCGAGCTTGGCGAGGGAATAGAACGCGGCAAGATCATCGTCCAGGCCGCGAAGCTGGGCCGTGATCTGGCCGGGACTCCTGGTGGCCTTCTTACTCCGACCCGGATGGCACAGGTGGCGCTCGAGGTGGGCGCCGCGAGCGGTCTGGAGGTGCAGATCATCGATGAGGCTGGACTCGTTGAGATGGGATGCGGCGGACTGTTGGGCGTCAATCTCGGTAGTGTCGAGCCTCCCGTGATGGTGAAGCTGATCTACCGTCCCGTTGGTACTCCGACCGGACGGCTCGCTCTGGTCGGCAAGGGCATCACCTATGACGCGGGTGGTCTTGCGCTCAAGCCCGGCGACGAGATGCATGCCACGATGAAAAATGACATGACCGGCGCTGGTGCGCTCTTCGCGGCGATGACCACCCTCAAGGATCTGGGGTGCCAAGCCGAGGTGATCGGCTACATGATGTGCACCGACAACATGCCGTCGGGATCGGCGTTGCGGCTCGGCGACATCATCGTCATGCGCAACGGCAAGACGGTCGAGGTGATCAACACCGATGCCGAGGGACGTCTCGTAATGGCCGATGCCCTGGTGCTCGCCACCGAGGACGATGCTGACGCGATCGTCGACATCGCGACCCTCACCGGCGCGGCCATGCGGGCCCTCGGCGTCGAGATCGCCGCCGTACTCGGCAACGACCAGCAACTACTGGGCCAGGTGAAGGCTGCAGCCGAACGGGTGGACGAACCGGTCTGGGAGTTACCTCTGGCACAGCGCTACCGCCACGAACTGAACTCGCCGATCGCAGATCTGCGCAACGTGGGCGGCATCAACGCGGGCAGCATCACCGCCGCATTGTTCCTGGAAGAGTTCGTCGCAGGCAAACCCTGGGCGCACATCGACATCGCCGGCACCGCGCAATCCGTGGCCGCGAAGAAGTGGCTGAATCAGGGCCCCACCGGATTCGGAACCCGGCTGCTGATCGACCTTGCACTGAATTTCAAAGCATGATCGGAGCAACGAAATGAGTAAGGCCGATAACGAGGCCGATGTCGTCGGCGAGGGGGAAGATGCTGGTCAGAGCGGTTTCCTCGGCGCAGTCGAACGCATCGGCAATAAGGTCCCGCACCCGGCGCTGATGTTCTGCTACCTGATTCTCTTGGTGATCGTGCTTTCCTGGGGCCTGTCGCTGGCGGGGGTCAGCGTCACCGAGGAGGTCACCGTCCCAGTCGGGCAGAGCGCGAATTACGACTTCTATGAAGACAGCACCGTACCCAGCATCTCGGCACCGGATGCCACCCCGGACGACTGGGAGATCGTAGAACAGACCATTCCGATCAAGAGCTTGATCTCGGTCGATGGCATCCGATTCATCTTCTCGTCGTTCGTGAACAACTTCTCGGGTTTCGCCGTCATCGGCGTCACCTTCGTCGCGATGATGGGTGCCGGCGTCGCCGAGGAGGCGGGCTTGCTCGGCTCCTTGATCCGAAAACTGGTCGGAGCGGCGCCCAAGTGGGCTCTCACCTTCATCCTGGTGCTCACCGGTGTGCTCTCGTCGGCGGCCTCGGACGCCGGATATCTGATCCTCATCCCATTGGCCGCAGCAGCCTTCGCCAGCGTCGGACGGCACCCCCTGGCCGGTCTGGCCACCGGGTTCGCCGGCGTAGCCACGATCTTCATGGTCAACCTGATACCGACACCGACCGACGCCATGATCACCGAAATCGCCAACGAGTCGATAGAACTCGCCGGAGGCGAACCCATCAGCATCGTCGCCAACTACTGGTTCATGATCGCATCCTCACTGATCATCGCATTCGTCGCCGCGATCATCACCGAACGTATCGTTGAGCCCCGGCTGGGCCCGTGGCATCCGGACGCAGCAACCGCGGCACACGCCGAAGAAGTAGCGTCCATCAGCCCCGAAGCAGACAAGAGAGGCAGCCGCATGGCACTGCTCGGCCTTGGCGCGGTCGTGCTGATCGTGGTCGCCATCACCGCGCCCCCCGGGGCTCCGCTACGCGACCCCGAAACAGGCAACATCATCGGGCAGACACCATTCATGGACAGCCTGCTGTTCATCATCATGCTGGCGTTCCTCGTCTCGGGCATCTGCTACGGGATCGGCGCGAAAACGATGACCGGCAGCGCAGACGTCATCAAAGCAATCACCAAGACCTTCGCGGGGCTGGGCGGCATGGTGCTGATGCTGATGATGATCAGCCAATTCATCGCCTTATTCAACTGGTCGAATCTGCCACCGGTGATCGCCGGCTCGCTGGCTGAATTGCTGGAACAGGCAAACATCGGGGCGGTGCCCTTGCTGATCGGATTCATCCTGGTCATCGTGCTACTCGACTTCATCATGCCCGGTTCACTACCGAAATGGGCGATCTTCGCGCCCATCTTCGTACCGTTGTTCATGAGGCTCGGTGTCGCACCACAGACCCTGCTCGCCGCCTACCGCGTGGCCGATTCACCGGTCAATGCGCTGACGCCGCTGATGGTCTACCTCCCATTCATCGTCACCGTGGCCCAGCGATACCAGAAGAAGTCCGGCATCGGCACCGTGGTGGCGCTCATGCTTCCATATGCCGGCATCATCCTGGTCGCATGGACAATCCTGTTCATCGCCTGGTTCATGCTCGGCATCCCGTTGGGTCCCGGCTACCCGCCGAGTGTCCCGTGACCGGATCGCCCTCGGCCAGCGGCAGGGAGCCCTTCGTTTCGACAGGGAGCCTCCCTGCGCCGCAGACCGTCGACCATCTCGTCTGGAGAGCATACGAGCTCTCCCGGGGCTGCCGCGACGGTGCGCCGTCGAAGGTCTACCCTGCGCTGGAGCAGGCAGATGTCGATCTCTTCGGCATCTGCCTGCTCGAAGTGGATGGCACGGCGCACATCGCGGGCGATGCCGATCACAGCTTTACGATCATGAGCGTCGCCAAGCCGTTCACATTCGCGCTGGTCTGCCGAACCCTCGGAGTCCGGTCCGCCCGCCGTTTGATCGGGGCAAACGCGACAGGGCTACGGTTCAACGCCGTCGAAGCGATCGAACGCTCTACGGACGGCCGCACGAATCCGATGGTGAACCCGGGCGCGATCGCCTCGGCGAGTTGGATCGCCGGCAAGGCGGAGGAAAAATGGGATACCCTTCTTGGCGGCCTATCGGCGTTCGCAGGGCGCTCACTGGAACTCGACGAGGAGGTCTACGCCTGTGCGTCGGCCACCAACCATGTGAATCGCTCGGCGGCCTGGCTGCTTCACGCGCGCGGTCTGCTGGGTTGCGATCCCGATCTGGCTCTCGACCTGTACACCCGCCAGAGTTGCCTGCGCGTCACGGCGCGCGACTTGGCGGTGATGGGGGCCACGCTTGCCGACGGAGGAGTCAATCCCGTCACCGGCGAGCGGCCGATCACACCTGAGCTGTGTCACGCGGTGCTCGCCGTGATGCTGACTGCCGGGATGTATGAAGAGTCCGGCGACTGGTTGTACGAGGTCGGCCAGCCCGCCAAGAGCGGCATCGCCGGTGGCGTCATGACCGTTTCCCCGGGCAAGGGCGGCTTGGGGGTCTTCTCACCGCCGCTCGACTCCGCGGGGAACAGCGTCCGCGGTGGCCAGGTGTCCCGCTTCTTGTCGCAGGAGCTGGGCCTGGATCTGCTCAACTCCATTCCTCTGATATCTCCGGAATAGGCCCATCAGCTCATGTCATCCAGCCTCATCACCCTGCTTGTCTTGGCCATCACCGTCGCCTTGTTCATCTGGGATCGCCTGCCGGTCGCGGTCATCGCGATGATGGTCCCGCTTGCCTTGTGGGCGAGCGGGGTGCTGACTCTCAACGAGGCAGTGGCCGGTTTCGGCGATCCGACCATCTTGTTCATCGCTGCGCTCTTCGTTGTGAGCGAGGCGCTGGACGCGACGGGGGTCACTGCGTGGGTTGGCGATCGCGCTATGCGCACTGCCGGGACGAGTCCTACCCGGCTGACGGTCACCATTATGCTAATGGTCGCGGTGCTCACCGCCCTGATCACTCCCAACGGCTCGGTGGCCGCTCTCACCCCCGTCGTGGTGGCGATCGCGATCAGGGGACGCCGCTCGCCGTCCGAGTTGCTCTTGCCCGCAGCGTTTGCCGCCCACGCTGGCTCGCTCCTCATGCTGACCGGTTCTCCGGTTACCGTCGTGCTCGCCGACTATGTCCAAGAGGTCAGTGGGCAGCGAATCGGGCTGTTCTCGGTTGCTTTGATAGGCGCACCGCTGCTTGTTATCACGATTGTCCTCACGGTGCTCCTCGGCTCCCGGCTGGTACCCACGCGGACACCGCGCCGCGCGCTCCGCGATTTCGGTGCGCACGGTTCGCTGTTGGAGGCCCACTACGGGCTGGCCGGTGATGAACCGGCGATGGGACGCGAAGTCGGTGTGGCGGAGTTCATCGTGCCGCCGCGCTCGCCCTACGTCGGAGATGAGGTTTACACCGGCATGGTCACCGATAGCGGCAATCTGGTCGTGGTCGCCGCACACCATCGCGGGCATGACGTTGACCAGGAGGACCGCCGGGGTGCCTTCACCCTGGTAACCGGCGACCGGCTGTTGCTGCGTGGCCCCTGGGATGCGCTTGATCTTGCTGCCGAAGATCCCGGCCTGCTGGCCGTCGACGAGCCCGAGAACGTTCGCCGACAGGCCGTTCCGCTGGGGGTCGGCGGCAAGCGTGCCCTCGGGATACTGGCAGGCATGGTGATTCTGCTGGCCACCGGGCTGGTGCCTCCCCCGGTGGCCGGTATCACCGCCGCATTGGCGCTCGTTCTGACCGGCGTGTTGAGCGTCGAGCAGGCTTATCGGGGAATCTCGTGGACGACGATCATCATGGTCGCAGGCATGATGTCGTTGTCGGTGGCCATGGAGAACTCAGGCGCCGCCGAGCAGCTGGCCGGAGAGCTCGTGTCGCTGATCGGGCAGGCGGGGCCCTATGCACTGCTTGCCGGATTGTTCGTCATCACGGCGGTCCTCGGCCAGCTGATCAGCAACATGGCGACGGCACTGATCGTGACGCCGATCGGGCTTGCAGCTGCCGCCGAGATGAGCGTCTCGCCGGTGCCGATCCTGATTGCAATTGCCGTGTTCTCAGCAGGAGCGCTGCTCACACCGGTTGCGACCCCGGCCAATCTCGTGGTGATGGAGGCCGCCGGCTACCGATTTGGGGACTACTGGAAGCTCGGGCTGCCGCTGTTGGTGTTTTACGGCCTTGCGGGCGTGTTCCTGGTACCTGTGATCTGGCCGTTCTAGCACATCCACCGGCAAACCATCGACTAATTCCGCGACCGCCTCAGCTTCCCCATCACAGCCGAGCACGGCGCCATCCTCGGCTTCGTCGCGCGCCGCAACCCCACCGCCCCCGACCGGAAAGCCGGACCGAAATACTTGAACTGAGGCCCCTGCTCAATCAGCGACGGTGTAACGGCGGGTGAAGTTTGCGAGTAGGCGGTGTTGGGAGCCGTCCACCCCGGATGCTTTGGCCATCGCGGCTAGCTCGTCTAGTTCGTCGGGGCGGAAGTACCCGACGTGCTGATAGATGCGCATCCGGTCGGCGAGGTCGTCGGCGTCTAGTTCAGGGTGGAACTGTGTGACGTACACGTTGGTTCCGACCCGGTACATCTGGACGGGGCAGGCTTCGCCGATGGCCAGGAGCTCGGCTCCGGGTGGGACGCCGTTGCTGCCTTCCTTGTGTCCGACGAATGCTTCGAAACGTGCGGGGAGGTCCGCCAGTAGTGGATCGTTGCGGCCGGCGGGTGTGACGGTGATGTTCACCGCCCCGACTGATTCACCGTAGGTACGGTCCACGTGCCCGCTGAGGTAGGCGGTCATGGTGCCGATGCCGTAGCACAAGCCGAGGAACGGTAGGTCGCGGGTCACGATCGTGTCGAGGAGCCCGTTCAGGTCGTTCTCGACCCGTTCTTGCAGGGGTGACTTGTCGGTGTCGGAGACGTTGAATGAACTGCCACCCAAGAAGATGCCGGAGAAGGCGGCGAGGTCGAGGCCGAAGGTGGTCAGCGGTGCCGTCTCCAACCGAATCTGCGCCAGTTCGCGGTGGCGCAAGCGGGCGTGCCGGGCCACCGACGTGTATTCGGCTCGGGCCGCCTGATCGTTGTCGCGGGTGCTGATCAGCAGGAAGGGTTTCACAGACGCAGATTACTTGGCAGGTCCGAACCTGTCTCGTCGGCGAGTAGCCCGACCACTGTTCGCAGGTCGCCCGACCGCTCGAACTCACGCCGCATCCGCGCGTAGCTCGGCCCGGCAGCCGCCAACTCGGCGCAGGCCGCCAACTCGGCCTCGCAACCCAGCCGCCGCGCGTGCGGTACCAGCCTGTCCAACCACCGGTGCAGGCCGTCGCGCAGCGGCAGGACGCGCGGCCCGGCGTCGGTGTTGATGATCTCCGCGTCCACCCCGTAGCGGGCGGCCCGCCACTTGTTTTCTTGCAGGAACCAGGGCGGCAACAGCGGCAGGGGGCGTCCGTCGTCCAGCTCCGCAGCAAACCAGGCAGCAGCACATTGGGTGAGGGCGGTGATCGCCCCCAGTTCTGCCAAGGTCGGCACCGAGTCGCTCAACCGGTTCTCGATGGTGCCGAACGAGGACGGCCGCACATCCCACCGGATCTCGCCGAGCCGCGAGATCATCCCGACTTCCTCGAGGTCGGTGACATAGCTGTGGAACTCCTCCCAGCTCTGCATGGGGATCGGCAGGCTGTTGGTGTGCAGCTGCTGGAAGAGCATCGTGCGGTTGGACGCGAAGCCGGTGTCCTCTGACTGCCAGTAGGGGGACGAGCCTGCCAGCGCGATGAAGAAGGGCGCCAGCGTTGCCAGTCCGGTGGTGATCGGCAACGCCTTCGCGGGGTCGTCGACCCCGACATGCACGTGGGCGCCCATCGTCACCATCTGGCGGCCCCACCAGCCGTTCTCGTCGGCCACCACCTGGTAGCGCTCGACCTCGAAGTGAGCCTGGTCGGCAGCGATGCTGAACGGGTGCGCGCCCACCCCGAGCGGCACCACGTCGTCGCCCAACAGAACTCGCAATGTCGCCAGGCTGGCGGAGAGGTCGCCCATCGCGTCCGCCACCCGCCGGTGGACACCGCTGACCAGCTCGACCATACAGGTGAGGTACTCGCGCCTGATCGGCCCGTGATCGGCGTCTTCGACGCGGTCGAGCAATCCCGGCGCTACCGGCGCCAACTGCCCGGTGGCCACATCGACCAGAGCAAGCTCCCATTCCACCCCGATGGTCGCGGGGTCGGTGGGTGTGAACGCGAGTTTCATGTGCCGAGACTACGTGCAGAGGCTGCCACGCGACGGTGTCGACCAGCTACCAAACCTCACAACGCCAACGGAGTCCACACGGCACGGAGTATCTCCAGACAGGCCAGCCAGGCGAAAACCGGCTGGCCTTTCGTGTCTCAGCCCATCAACTGGGACACCCGCCCGCGAGAGATACCCATCACAGCGGCCACGTCGGTCACCGACAAGCCTTCACTGCGCAGCTTCCGCGCGGCGCTACGAGACATGCGTGCGGCTTCTTCCTGGAGCATCGCAGCATCACGTGTTGCGTGTCGGGCCGCCTCAACCTCATCCAGTCCGCTGATGTCGGGAATGATGGTGACCTGCCAACCGGAATGGTCTACATCGCTCCAGACGGTGTCGAGATAGTCGACCACCTGCTGACGTGCAGTGGCGAGGGTTGTCGACTGGGTGTGATGGTTGTCGTCGATTTCCAGTTCCCACCCACCCGACCAGCGAGTGGCCTTGATGCTGATCTCAGTCATTGTGCTTGCTCCTCTCGATTGCCCGTAGCGCGTCGCGTACAACCTTCGGTGACACAATGCGGGCCTGCACGATCGTCACGGTGACCGAACCGTTGCGCCACACCTCGTGATCGCCCCTGCCGGGATGTGAATCCCGCCTCGAGCAGCAGCTTGGCAAGTTCGCGGTAGCTCATCGGCTTGGTCATGAAATACTAGTTAAGTCCCCCTATATAGTCAATGTCAAGCCCCCCTATACGCCGATGCTGTGGGCCGACTTTCGATCTTCGTTGGGACCGGCCTGATCCGCCGCACGATCCGAGATGTGATGCGGAGGCCTGGACTCAGAGACTGAGTCGACCAACCCCCCACCCCTTCAAAAACCCGAGAGGGTGCCAGCGGACAGAGGCCGCACGTCACCT
>NZ_JAVTWX010000124.1:25228-29206 GCF_032229645.1 Brooklawnia sp. | reverse complement strand
GCTGCTGTCGGGAGGGTGTGCAAACCGGTAGCTGCTATCGGCCCATGCCCGGCTCACGGCCCGGTGATGATCGTCAAGGCGCCGGGCAGCACGCTGAATTCGAAGTGATGCCCGGTTCCTTCGGTGTCCCCGTCGACCTCCCAAGGGGCGTCCGATTCGAGGTCGATGACGAAGCTCCGGCCTGCGTGATACTCGATGGCCTCCCCGCGGTGCAGCTTGTGGACCACGGTCGCTGCAACCCTGGCCCATCCGGCGAGCGTGCGCGGAGACGCGAGCAGGAGATCAAGCTTGCCGTCGTCGACCACCGCATTCGGGAAAAGCTCGATTCCGCCTTGCAGGCTGCGAGTGTTCCCGACCAGCACCAGCACCGCTTTGCGCTGTACCCTCGCACCGCCGTCCACTCGGTAATGCACTTGGCGCGGAGCGTAGCCCAACTGCTGGGCGAACGCGACGAGATACGCGGCCGATCCGACCGCCTTCTTGAGCCGGGCATCGGTGTCGCGCATCAGTGCGGCATCGAAACCGACACCGGCCATGCCCGTGAAGAAGACCGGGTTCGCCTCGTCCTCATCGACCACGAGGCGTGCAAGGTCGATCTTGCGTGACTCACCGGTGAATGCGATGTCGAGCGCGCGGGGGATATCGAGCGGAATGCCCAGATTGCGAGCGAGCAGATTCGCGGTGCCGACCGGGATGATCGCGCTTGCCACACCGGTATCACGCAGAGTCGTGGTGACCACCCGCACGGTGCCGTCGCCACCGGCGGCGAGGATCAGCTCGGCGCCGGCAGCGAACGCCAGCCTGGTCGCGCCCTCACCGGAATCGGCAAGCGTGGTCGGCAGCAGCGCCGGCTCGGCCCAGCCGTGTTCGAACGCCTTGGCGCTGACCAGCCGCCGGAAGACGTCTTCGTCCAACTTGATCGGGTTGAAGACGACGGCCACCCGCCGACGGGTGGCGGCGGATTCGGTGACGGCGGCTGGCATGGGTGACTTTCTCCTGAACGCTTGGTTACAGCCTAGGAGATAGCGGCGAACCAGTGTTGCCACTGGCGATCACTGCGGGTTGTCCGGACGATTTCGCTAGGCTTGGGCTCATGATCGACCCGAAGGTGCTGCGCACCGATCCTGACCGTCTTCGCCGCTCTCAGCAGGCTCGTGGGGAGTCGGTGGCGTTGGTGGATACCGCGATTGAGGCCGACGAGGCGCGCCGTGCCGCCATCGGCGCCTTCGAATCGGCTCGTGCCGAGCAGAAGTCGCTGGGTTCGCAGGTCGCGCGCGCCAAGGGCGACGAGAAGGCCGCACTGCTGGCTCGCACCAAGGAGTTGTCCGGCCAGGTGAAGGCCCGCCAGCTTCAGGTGGACGCCGCGGAGGCCCGTTTCGACGAGGTCATGAAGAGCTTCGGCAATATCGTCATCGATGGCGTCCCGACCGGCGGTGAGGACGACCTCTACGTCATCGACACCATCGGCAGCCCGCGCGACTTCGAGGCCGAGGGCATCACCGTCCGCGATCACTTGGAGATCGGCGAGATCATCGGTGCCATCGACATGGAGCGTGGCGCCAAGGTCTCCGGCTCGCGGTTCTATTTTCTTACCGGCCCCGGTGCGCTGCTCGAATTCGCGCTGATGCAGCATGCGCTCACCAAGGCGCTCGAGTGGGGCTTCCAGCCGATGATCCCGCCGGCCCTGGTCAAGCCCAGCGCGATGGAAGGCACCGGATTCCTCGGCCAGGCGGCCGAGGACGTCTACCGCCTGGAGCGCGACGACCTCTACCTGGTCGGCACCGCCGAGGTGCCGCTGGCCGCTTATCATTCGGACGAGATCCTTGATGCCGCCAAGCTGCCGATCCGCTATGCCGGATTCAGCCCGGCCTACCGTCGCGAGGCAGGCAGCTACGGCAAGGACACCCGCGGCATCTTCCGCGTGCACTGGTTCGACAAGTTCGAGATGTTCGTCTACTGCCGCCCGGAGGACGCCGAGGCCGAGCACGAACGGCTGCTCGGCTACGAGAAGGAGTTCATCGGCTCGCTCGGTATCCCGTTCGAGGTGCTTGACGTTGCCTCCGGCGATCTCGGTCTGAGCGCCGCCCGCAAGTACGACTGCTATGGCTGGGTGCCCAGCCAGCAGCGCTACCGCGAGATCACCTCGACGTCGAACTGCACCGAGTTCCAGGCCCGCCGGCTCGGCATCCGCTACCGCGACGAGAAGGGCCCGAAACCTGCGGCCACTCTCAACGGCACACTGTGCGCGATGGCGCGGATGATCTTGATGATCCTGGAGAACTTTCAGAACGCGGACGGTTCTGTCACTGTGCCCGAGGTGCTTCGTGGTTACCTGGGTGGGCGCGAGGTCTTCGAACCCATCGGCTGAACCTCGCCGACATCCGGTCTTCGCCGAAAGTCGCCCGGAGCGCCCCGCCAGGGATGAAGCTAGTCGTATGGCGAACGATCATCTGTCTGTGACCTTCCTCGGGGCGGCCCGGACCGTCACGGGTTCGAAGTACCTGCTGACTCATGGCGGTCAGCGCCGCGTCCTGGTCGACGCAGGGATGTTCCAGGGGCCCAAGCAGCTGCGTGAGCAGAACTGGGCCCCGTTCCCGACAGATCCGTCGAGTATCGACGCGATTGTGCTCACGCATGCCCACATGGACCACGTCGGCTACCTGCCGCGCCTTGTCAAGCAGGGATTCCGCGGTCCCGTCCATGCCACCGAGGGCACCATCCGGCTCGCCGAGATCGTGCTGCGCGATGCCGCGCATCTGCAGCAGAACGAGGCCGAGGACGCCCGCCGCGACGGCTGGTCGAGGCATGCCAACCCGCTGCCGCTCTACGACATCGACGACGTCGAAGCCACCCTGCCGCTGTTTCGAGCGGTCGAGGCCCACCAGCCGATAGACCTAGGCCGTGGACTGTCCATGCGGCTGTGGCGGGCCGGTCACATCCTCGGCGCAGTGTCGATCCGGGTCTGGAGCGGGGACGACGAGACGACGGACAACGCGGTGGTCTTCTCGGGCGATCTCGGACGCCATCACCATCCGGTGCTGGCGGACCGTGAGGTGCCGATGGGCGCCCGGACCGTGCTGATCGAATCGACCTACGGCGATCGCGAGCATCCGGATCCCGAGATCCCGCACGAGGCGTTCGCCGACCTGATCTCGCGGACGATCGCCCGCGGCGGCAATGTGCTGATCCCGGCCTTCGCAGTCGACCGCACCGAGCTCGTGCTGCTGACGTTGCAGCAGTTGATGGAATCCGGGCGCATCCCCGATGACATCCCGATCTGGGCGAACTCGCCGATGGGCCTGGCGGCGCTGGATGTCTACTGCGATCCGGCGATGGCCGACGAGATCGGCCCCGAGTTCGCCGGACGCCGCTTCATCCACCTGCCGACTCTTCGCGAGGCTCGCAGCAAGGAAGACTCGATCGCGCTCAACAAGCCATTTCAGCCGTCGATCATCATCTCGTCGTCGGGCATGGCCACCGGCGGACGCGTCGTCCATCACCTCGAACACATGCTGGGCGACCGCAAGAACGCGGTCGTTTTCACCGGCTTCCAGGCCCCGGGCACCCGTGGACGGATGCTGGTCGACGGAGCCACCGAACTGAAGATGTACGGCCGCTACATTCCGGTCAAGGCCGAGATTCTGCAGGACGACGAGTTCAGTGTGCACGCCGATGCGTCCGATCTGATCGACTGGCTCGCCGAGATGAGCCCGCGTCCGCAGACCGCCTACTGCGTGCATGGCGAACCCGATTCGGCCAAGGCACTGGCCAGACGCATCAAGAGCGAGCTGGGGATCCTTGCCGTGGTGCCGGAGATGGGGGAGGTCGTCCGGCTCTGAGCCTGGGTCCCTGTTGATCCCGTCCTGCTGTTGTGCGGCGTGCTGGTGGTTGCCGTCGTTCGCCGAACCAATAGGCTCTCTTCCCGGCAACCACCACCACGCGTGATTCCGTGACCTCTCCGCGGCCCGGAATCACGCG
>NZ_JAVTWX010000124.1:0-25128 GCF_032229645.1 Brooklawnia sp. | reverse complement strand
CGGCAACCACCACCACGCGTGATTCCGTGACCTCTCCGCGGCCCGGAATCACGCGGTTGTCCAGCTGGTGAACTCGGCTCCGTTGTCGGGTTTGACCTGTCTTGCCTAGTCAGAGATTTTTATTACGAGGCGGGGTGAAAAATCGGCGACCCCGGTGTTCCGCTGAAAAGTAGCTAAGGCTATCCTGATCACGCTTAATCATCCTGATCAGAAAGTCGACGTGAACACTTTGGCGACACGCTCGTGGCTGTCCTCACCTTGGACGCGGGTACTCCTGCTGCTCTGCTGCCTGGGTGCGATCTTCCCGATGCTGACCAACGCGTCGGCGCATGCCGACGAGACCGACTGGACCAAGGTCGGCGACCAGATGTCCAGCGTCATCGAGCAGATCCCCGGCCAATACGAGGCCCAGGATCAGGAGGGCGTCGAGCGTTCCATCCGGCAGGCGTACTACGAGATCTATCAGGTCACTGGCCTCGAGGCCCAGATCAATCACCGGCTGGGCGATGAGCGCGCCGACGCCTTCGTCGCGCAGCTGCTCTCGATTCGCCAGCTCACCAGGGACGGCGCCCCGCAGGTCGACGTCGACCAGGCCGTGGGCACCACCTTGCAGATGCTGAGCGCCGACATCGACGAGATGATCGGCACCCCCGAACTCAGTGACCAGTGGACACGAGTCGGGGCGCGCATCATCGAGAAGCTGAACGACGCGAAGGCTGCATACCGGGCAGGTGACCACGACGCGGCCGCCAACGCCGCACGCGACGCCTATCTGGCTCACTACGAGGCCGACGGCCTCGAGAAGGCCTCCATCTCGTATCTGGGGCAGGCGCGGGTCAGCCAGCTGGAGACGCTGTTCACTCAGCTGCGTCAGGACGGCAAGGCAGGCGCGGTGTCGGTCGACGAGTACGACGCGACCGCCGACGACCTGGCGGCCAAGATCACCGAGGACGCCAAGCAGATCGACGAGCTCACCTCGAAGACCGAACTCGGCTGGAGCGGCTTCTTCGCGGCCTTCCTGATCCTGCTGCGCGAAGGCGCCGAGGCTCTGCTGGTGGTCGCCGCCGTCGTCACCTATGCGAAGAAGGCCGGCCGCAAGGACCAACTGGTGGGCATCTTGGTGGGTGTCGTCGGCGCGCTGGTCGTGTCCGCTGCGCTTGCCCTGTTGTTCACCAGGCTGACCAGTTCGGCCACCACCGGACTCAGCCAGGAGCTGCTGGAAGGCATCACCGGCCTGCTCGCCGTCATCATGCTGATCTGGGTGTCCCAGTGGATCCACTCCAAGTCGCATGCCTCCGACTGGCAGGCCTATATCAAGAAGTCTGCGGGCGCCTCGGTGGCGTCGGGTGGAGTCTTCGCCCTAGCCTCGGTGGCTTTCCTCGCCGTGCTGCGAGAGGGTGCCGAGACGATCCTCTTCTTCTCGCCGATCCTGGCCGGCGCGCGCACCGGAGGAGACTACGCGAAGATCTGGATGGGCGTCGGCGCTGCGGTCGTCGTGCTGGCCATCCTCTTCCTGCTGGTCTGGGTCTTCGGCCTGAGGTTGCCGATCGGTCAGTTCTTCAGGGCGATGTCGATCTTGCTCGGCGTGCTGGCGGTCACCATTGCCGGCGGCGCCATCAAGGAGTTCCAGGACGCCACCTTGATCTCCGCCACCCCCGTGCCCGGAGTCCCGCAGATCACGTTGCTGGGCGTGTATCCAACCGTGGAGACCTTGCTCGTCCAGCTCATTGTCGCCGCCATCGTGGTGGCCCTTGGCGTCGTCCAATCCCGGAAAGCCAAGTCAGACAGGCAGCCGGAGGCCGTCCAGGCCTCCGCTGTCAACGCAGAATAAGTGAAAGGAAACCGAAGGTGAACAAGAAGCCCCTGGCCTTCATCGCCGCGATCGGCCTGGCGTTCTCGCTGGCCGCCTGCGGCGGCGATAGCACCAGTTCCAGCTCCAGCAGCAGCGCGGATGATGCAACTGCCGCGAGCACCGCGGAGCAGACCAAGGACACTGCCGGCATCAATGAACTGCCCGTCGGCGATTCCGGCCCCCAGACCAACGATGCCCTGACCGTCGATCTGGTCTACTTCCAGGCCGTCGACATGGAGCACGGCACCATGGCCATGCCGGCCGCCTCCGAATCCGATATGCACTTCGAGGTCGATGTCGCGACCAACGAGAAGGCCACCGAGTGGGGCTACGAGGCCGACCAGTTCCTGCCGTACCTCGACGTCACCGCCGTTGCCACCAACAAGGACACCGGTGCTGTCGAAGATCTGGGCACCATGATGCCGATGATCGCCTCCGACGGCCCGCATTACGGCAACAACATCAAACTGGCTCCCGGCAACTACGACGTGGTCGTCACGATCGCCTCGCCGGCCGACCAGTTCATGCTGCACACCGGCAAGGACTCCTCGGGTGTCAAGGGCCGCTTCTGGACCGAGCCGCTGACCTTCGAGTTCCAGAACTGGCAATGGGACGGCCAGCTCATCTGATCAAGTCTTGTGCGGATAGCTCCGGGAGCCGTCACCCCGGTGCCGGGCTATCCGCACGGTCGCTTAGGCTAACCTTCCGGGTGAAAATCTCGGAGTGGCCGCGGTGTCGTCCGCATTGAGTGGACGCAGCCGAAGCCCAACAACCGAAAGGTGGATCGGACACCAGACCATGCTGGAACTGTTCGTCATATCGATTCAAAGCGCACTGCCGCTATGCCTGGCGGTTTCGATTCTGCTCGCCGCCCGGGCATATTCGCCGCGGCAGCGCCGCACGCTGGCGCGCATCACCTGGATCGTCGCTGCGACAGGTCTGGTCATCGCCGCGCTCATCGCCTGGCTGCGCCTCAACACCACCCACATCAACGTGCCGACATTCAACGCGATCGTCGGCCCCCTCACCCTTCTTGCCGTCATCGTCTTCTTGGTAGCGGTCTGGATCTTCCGCGACCGCGATCTGCATGACATCGACCAGGGCTGGCACCATCGTTTCCTGACCGTCACGGCGTTGGCCGCACTGCTGGCGACGTCGGTCTTCTACGGATTCACCTACTTCTTCAACATCGACGCCATCGTCCCGATGGGTTCGAGCTTCGCCGAAACCCAGAGCCTGCTGCGGCTCGCCGGCTATGCGCTCGGTACCGTGCTGGTCATCATCGCGTCGTGGGGGTACGTGGTTTCCGCGGCCAGAGTGCCGTGGTATGTGCGCACCGCGATCACCACGATCGTGTTCATAGCGATGATCGGCCCGCGCGCGGTGCTGCTCTACCAGCAGTTCGCCGCCCGGCGGATGGTACCCAAGAGCAACACCATCTTCGACTGGGTGCTGTGGATCCAGGCGCATGAGGCGACCACCCAACTCTGGCTGGCCATTCTGATCGCGGTTCCCGGCGTCGTCGCGGTATGGACGCATCCCCGCGGCAAGCTGGTCAATCCCGCCCAGGTACGGCTGCACAAGGCCGATCAGATCTCCCGTCGCAAGTTCCTGGCGCTATCGGTCATCGGCGGGGCGGTCTTTGCCGCGACCCTGACCGAAGGCAAACGGCGGGCCGAATACGTGCCCGAGCTATCGCCGATCGAACCGTCCGCGCTAGAAGGAGAATCCGTCACGGTCTCGCGCGAACTGGTCAGCGATGGCCACCTGCACCGTTTCGCCTACCAGGCGTCCGACAACACCGAGGTGCGGTTCCTCGCCATCAAGAAGAACGAGGTCGCCTTCGGAACAGGCCTGGATGCCTGCGAGATCTGCGGTCCCTCCGGCTATTACGAAGACAAGGGCAAGGTCATCTGCGCCCGTTGCGGAGTCATGATGAATATTCAGACCATCGGTTTCGAAGGTGGCTGCAATCCCATTCCGATCGCCTATCAAGTGACGGCCGACAAACTGAGTTTCTCGGTGGCCGAACTTGAAGGCCATGCCTCGGTCTTCAAGAAGTAGCGGCAGATGTTCTTCTGGCGAATGATCGGCCGCGCACTTCGGCGTCAGGTGAGCAAGCGCCTGATGATCGCGGCCACCATCATGCTCGGCTCCTGCCTGACCACATCCATGCTGGCCGTCATGCTGGACGTCAGCGACAAGGTGCAAGCCGAGTTGGGGTCGTTCGGTGCGAATATCCAGGTACTGCCGCAAGGCGCGTCGATCGTCTCGGACATGTACGAGGTCGATTCGTCCGCGAGCACCGGTTCGCTGCGCGAGGACGAACTGCCCAATCTCAAGACGATCTTCTGGGCGCACAACATCGAAGACTTCGCGCCGTTCCTGAACGTCACCGCCACCTCCGGTGGCCAGGCCGTGCCCGTCGTGGGAACCTGGTTCGACCACTCCATGACCGCCACCACCGGCGAGCAGGTGGTCACCGGCATCGACAACCTGCGCGACTGGTGGCAGATCACCGGCTCCTGGGCCAGCGGCGACGACCAGGTGATGGCGGGTTCCAGACTGGCGTCCCAGTTCGGCTGGCAGCCCGGCGATACCGTGACCTTGGCCACCGAGAACGGTGAGGTGCAGGCGAGCATCGCGGGCGTCTTCCAATCGGGCTCCGACGAGGATAAACAGCTCTTCGTCCCGCTGGCGATGGCTCAACAGCTGGCCGCGCGTCCCGGTGAGGTCGGACGCGTTGAGGTTCGCGCGATCACGACTCCGAACAATGAGCTCGCCGAGCGGGCGGCCCGAGACCCTTCGACCTTGTCGATCGACGAATGGGAGACCTGGTACTGCACCGCCTATGTCAGCTCGATCGCGTACCAGATCGACGAGGCGATGAGCAACGCGGCAGCCAAGCCGGTGCGCCAGGTTGCCGACACCGAGGGCGTCATCCTCGGTAAGACCCAGTTGATCATGTCGGTGGTGGCGATCTTCGCGATGGTCGCAGCAGCCCTGGGCATCGCGAACCTGGTGACCGCGTCGGTGATGGAACGCTCGAAAGAAGTCGGGCTGATGAAGGCGCTCGGCGCCCGCAACAAATCCATCGTCGGCCTGATACTGACCGAGACGTTCGCCGTCGCTTTGATCGGCGGGCTGGCCGGTTTCGGGCTGGGTATCGGGTTGGCCCAACTGGTCGGGCACCTGGTCTTCGGCTCGGGCATCACCATCCGGCCGATCGTCGCGCCGCTGATGGCGCTGGTGATTCTGCTCACGGTCGTCGTCGGCTGCCTGCCATCGATGAGATATCTGCTGAGGCTTCAGCCGGCTCAGGTGCTGCACGGGAGGTGATGAGATGAACAACCATCGCAAGATGTACCTGCGGATGATCACCCAGTCGTTCTGGCACCGTGTGTCGCGGGTCATCATCGCGTCGCTGTCGATCGCGGTCGGCGCGGCCACGCTGGCGGGACTCGGGCTGGTCGCCTATACGGTGCCCGCCCAGATGAGCAAGGAGCTGCGTTCCTACGGCGCCAACTTCGTGATTGTCCCCGATGGCTCGCAGGCACTGACAACCGGCCAGTTGACGGCGGCGGACGATATCGTCGGCGGCTCGGCCTTGGGGCGGGCGCCCTATCAGTACACGAACCTGCTCTTTAACCAGCAGGGCCTGACCGTGATGGGCACCATGCTGGACGACGCGAAGGCGGTTCGTCCGTACTGGGAGATCGACGGCGACTTGCCCACCGGACCCGACCAGATCCTGGTGGGAGAGAACGTCGCCGAGACCTACCGCTTCGCCGTCGGGAAGAAGGTCGGACTGACCGAACCGACCACCGCGGACGGTACCGCGAAGCAGCTGACCGTCAGCGGCATCCTGCGCACCGGTGGCGCCGAGGACGATCTGATCGTGATGAGTCTGGAAACCCTGGCCGAGTTCACCGGCGGGACGAACGAGTTCAACATCATCGAGTATTCGGTGGACGGTGACCAAGTCAGGCTGAATTCGCTGGTGGAAGACGTGAATAGCAGCGGGCAGGGCATGGAGGCCGAGGTCGTGCGCCGGATCAGCCAGACCGAGACCGGCATCGCCCAGACCCTGCAGACCCTGATCTGGATCGTCAGCATCATCATCGTCTTGCTCACGTTGATCTCGATCACTGCGACCTTGAATGCGGTGGTCTCGGAGCGCGCCCGCGAGATCGGCCTGAAGAAGGCTCTCGGTGCCCTGGCCAGGGACGTCATGGGCGAGTTCGTCGGTGAGTCGATGCTGCTCGGCCTGATCGGCGGTGCCGTCGGCGCCGCGGCCGGCATCTGGATCGCCAACTTCATCTCGATGCGGGCCTTCGCCGTGCAATTGGACGTCAACTGGTGGGTCGTGCCGATCACCCTGATCTTCTCGGTGATCATCGCGCTGGTGGGCAGCCTGCTGCCGGCTCGCCGGATCTCGAAGATCAATCCCGTCGATGTGTTAGGTGGAGAGTGACGATGACCCAGACTTCGTGGCAGCCGGGGAACGCCCCGAGCGGCACCGAGCCGATCTATTCGGTGCAGCAGGTCAGCCGCCGCTACGGCGACCTGGCCGCTCTCGACAACGTCAGCTTGGAGATCGCCGCCGGCGAGTGGCTCTCGATCGTCGGGCCGTCCGGATCCGGTAAGTCCACTTTGATGAACATCCTCGGCTGCATGGACAGCCCCACCGACGGAATCGTGCTGCTCGAGGGCGAACGGCTCGACAAGATGGGCGAACCCGAGCTGGCCAATGTGCGGCGCAAGAAGATCGGGCTGGTCTTCCAGCAGTTCCACCTGGTCCAGCACCTGACGGCCGTCGAGAACGTGATGCTCGCGCAGTATTACCACTCGATTCCCGATGAGCAGGAAGCCTTGGACGCCCTCAAACGCGTCGGGATGGCCGAGCGGGCCACGCATCTGCCGCGCGAGCTTTCGGGTGGCGAGCAGCAGCGAGTCTGCGTGGCCCGCGCGCTGATCAACCATCCGGATGTCATCCTGGCCGACGAGCCGACGGGCAACCTCGACGAGGTCAACGAGAAGATCGTCATCGACTTCTTCCACCAGTTGCACGATGCCGGCACGACGCTGATCGTGGTCACCCACGACGCCGAGGTCGCCGCCCAGGGGCAGCGGCAGATCATTCTCGAACACGGCCGGATCGCGCGCGAGGTCACCGATGTGGCGAGCACCCCGACCAAGGGCAAGCAGAACAGGCAGGACTGACGATGCGCAAGTGTGATGCCGGTTTGATGCTGGCCGGATTGGTGGGCACTTTAGTGCTGAGCGGCTGCGGCGGGTCGTCCGCGGTGGCGAGCTCGTTGCCCGACGGCGACTACTCCGGGCAAAGCGAAGCCGAATCCGACGGCTCCTACGGTGTGGTGAACTTCACTGTCTCCAGCGGATCCGTGACTGCGGCCGACTTCGTCATCTACGACGCCGACGGCACTGCCCACGACGAGAACTACGGGCTCGGTTCGGATGGAAAGCCGGCCGACCAGCAGTTCTATCAGCGGGCCCAGAATGCGGTCGCGGCCGAGAAACAGTATGTGAGTGAGTTCGAGGAAACCGGCGATCAGAGCCAGGTGGAGTCGGTGGCCGGCGCGTCGCTGTCGTACCGGCTGTTCAGAGCTGCCGTCGACGACGCGATAACGAATGCGTCCTAGCGGTTCGACGGGAGCCGCCGGCCGCGCGGGTGCGACTTTCACCTTCCGCACGATGGGCACCCTCGGGTACGCATCGTGGAGCCCCTCGGGACTCGACATCGGTCATCTGCTCGCCGCGCGCGCGGACGAGATCGACCATCGGCTGACCCGTTTTCGTGACGACTCGGAGATCTGCCGATTGAGCGACTCTTGGCGCCCGGTCTCAGCGGACGCGGCTGCGGTGCTCGGGGCAGCCGCCGGCCTTCAGGACGCGACCTCGGGATATTTCACACCGTTGCTAGGCGTGCAGGCACGCGCCTGGGATCAGCTGGCGACCGGATTCTTGGCTGCCGTGCCTGAGGTGACCGGCGCTGCGGGTCGCGTCGAGGTCGCCGTTTGCGCATTGGGCGCCCGGGCCCGTCTGGTGGACGCTGCTGTCGGCTCGGTCGACCTGGGGGCGATCGCCAAGGGCTATGCCGCCGATCAGTTGCGTGACCTGGCGGTGGCGCTGGGGGCCAGTGACGTGCTGATGTCGCTCGGCGGTTCGTCAATGGCCGTCGCGGGTGCCCCGGCGACGATCGGCCTGGCCAGTCCGTGGCAGGGCCGGGAGAGTTTCGGGACGCTCCAGTTGGCGAGCGGATCGCTGTCGGTCTCGGCGGACCCCGGGACCACCATTCATCCCGGACGACAGCGCAGCCACGTGCTCGACCCCGCGACCGGTGCACCCGCGATGACCGATCTGAGCCAGGTGGTGGTCTGCGGGCCCGACGGGATGGTCTGCGAGGCCTTCTCGACGGCCTTCTTGGCGATGGGCCTGGACGATGCGCTGCTGTGCGACCAGGACCACCCCGAATTCGACACGATCTTCATGACCACCGACGGCCGGGTGCTCGCCAGCCCTGGGCTGAGCGTCAAGGCCAGCCCCGGCGTCCAGGACTGGCTCGCTATGCAAAGCCCGCAACGCGCTTGAGCGCTCCCCAGCTGGCCCGCGCGGGCCGGTGGGGAGCCCTGGAGGCGAACTGGGGAGCACTGGAGCGTGTTGGCGGCGACTAGCATTGATTCATGGCTAACAACGTCGTGACTTGCCCCACCTGCGGGACACGCAACAGAGTGCCGGCGGTCGCGTCCGGGACACCCAACTGCGCTCAGTGCAAGAAACCCCTGCCATGGATCACAGCTGCCGACGACGAGACCTTCGATGCCGTCGCGGACAGCTCGAAGACCACCGTGCTGGTCGATCTGTGGGCGCCGTGGTGCGGTCCCTGCCGCAAAGTCGGCCCGGTCCTGGAGCAGGCGGCCGCCGAGCACGCAGGCAGGCTCAAGCTCGTCAAGGTCAACGTCGACAACTCTCCGGAGCTCGCGCAGCGCTTCGAAGCGAGCTCTATTCCGACGATGCTGATGATGCGTAAGGGCGCGACGGTGGCCCGTCAGGTCGGTGCGCCGTCGGCGGCCGCATTGAAGACCTGGGTTCGCAATAACCTCGGCTAACCGCCCGCCGGTCTGGCTAATCTGAGAACCGAGCGGTGATTCCCAAGGAGGGGTTCCATGACGACCAGAGCAGCTGCCGTTGCCGGATTCTTCTACCCCGCCGATCCACACGCATTGGCGTCGATGGTCGATCAACTTCTGGACGACGCGCGTCCCGATGAACTGGCTCGTCCGCCCAAGGCACTGATCAGCCCGCACGCGGGCTTCATCTATTCCGGCACCATCGCGGCGTTGGGCTATGCATCGCTACAGGCCGACGCGCATCCGGTCACCAGGGTCGTGGTGGCCGGACCGGCCCACCGCGTCGGCATCCGCGGCATCGCCCTTCCCGGCGCCGATGCGATGGCCACCCCACTGGGTGAGATCCCGATCGATGGCCACGCCCGCGACACGATTGCGTCGATGCCGGGCGTGGTCACGCGCGCGGATGTACACGCCGACGAACACAGTGTCGAGGTGCAGCTGCCCTTCTTGCAGAGACTGCTCGGGGAGTTCACCGTGGTGCCGTTGGTGGTCGGCGATGTCGATGCCGCCACGGTCGCCGACGTGCTTACCGCCTGCTGGGGCGGGCCGGAGACCCTGATCGTGATCAGTTCGGATCTGTCCCACTATCACGGCTACGCCGAGGCGAAACGACTGGACGCCGAGACGATCGCCACCATCTTGGCGTGCCGGCCCGAGATCAGCACGCACCGTGCCTGCGGCGCCCGCCCGATCAACGGGCTGCTGGAAGTCGCCCAGCAGCGCACGCTGCGGCCGACCCTGCTGGGCGCATGCAATTCGGGCGACACCGCGGGTGATCGCGGACGAGTGGTCGGCTATGCGTCCATCGCCTGGCACGAGGACTAGCCGGTGCCGTTACCCGATGATGCCGGGCAGATTCTGCTGCCCTTGGCCCGCTCGGCCATCGCCGGGCGGCTGAAGCAGCCCGCACCCAACGTCGGTGAGGCCGGCTGGTTGGACGACGAGGCGGCCAGCTTCGTCACATTGACCATCGCAGGTCGGCTGCGCGGTTGCATCGGCACTCTGATCGCCTATCGCGCGCTCCGCGACGACGTGACCGCGAACGCCGTGGCCGCGGCATTTCGCGATCCCCGATTCGCTGCGCTCAGTGCTGCCGAGTATCCGGGGATCGAGGTGGAGGTCTCGGTGCTGAGTGTGCCCGAACCGATGGCCTTCAGCAGCCGGGCGGACGCACTCGCCCAGCTGCGTCCGGGTATCGACGGGCTGATCTTGACCAGCGGCCGCCATCGCGCCACCTTCCTACCGCAGGTCTGGGAGCAACTCGGTGCGCCGGACGACTTCGTCCGGGCGCTGCTGCGCAAGGCCGGGCTGTCACCGGACCACTGGGGCGATGACATCGAACTCGAGCGCTACCAGGTGCAGGCCTGGGCCGAGCGCGCCAGCGACAGCCGCCCCTGACCCCCTGGATCGGATTAGAGGCGATGCGCAAGAATAGAAGAAGACGACCCACCGAATCTCTGTCACGAGAGGGGGCCGAACCGAATGGGCGAGAAAGCCAGATACTGGCACACCTGCGAGGACGGCCGCGTCCAATGCGATCTCTGTCCCAGGGCCTGCCGGTTACGCCCAGGTCAGCGTGGGTTTTGTTTCGTCCGTGCCAATCAGGACGGCCAGCTGGTCTTGACGACCTACGGGCGTTCGTCCGGTTTCTGCATCGATCCGGTGGAGAAGAAGCCGCTCAATCACTTTCTGCCCGGCACTCAGGTCTTCAGCTTCGGCACCGCCGGATGCAATCTGGCCTGCAAGTTCTGCCAGAACTGGGAGATCAGCACCTCGCGCGAGATGAGCCTGCTCGCCGATGCCGCCGGCCCGGAGCAGATCGCCCGCACCGCGGCCGAGTGGGACTGCTCGGCGGTGGCCTTCACGTACAACGACCCGGTGATCTTCGCCGAATACGCCATCGACACCGCGACGGCCTGCCGCGAGCTGGGCCTGGCCTCCATTGCGGTGACCGCGGGCTACGTGAATCCCGAAGCCAGACGCGACTTCTTCGCCGTCATGGATGCTGCCAACATCGACCTCAAGGGATTCTCGGACAGCTTCTACCAGCAGATCACCGGCGCTCGACTGCGGCCGGTGCTCGACACGATCTGCTATGCGGTGCATGAGACCGATGTGTGGGTCGAACTGACCACGCTGCTGATTCCCGGATTCAACGATGCGTCCAGTGATCTGCGAGCGATGTGCCGGTGGATCGCCAATGAGTTGGGCCCCGACGTTCCGCTGCATTTCACCGCCTTCCATCCCGACAACCGGATGCGCGATCTGCCGCGGACCCCGACGCGCACGTTGGATCGCGCGCGGGCGCTGGCGCTGGAGACCGGCCTGCACTACGTCTACACCGGCAACGTGGACGATCCGGACGGCCAGACGACCTATTGCCCGAACTGCACGAGCCCGGTGATCAGACGTGACCGCTTCACCGTCGAGTCGTATGACATCGACAGCCAAGGACGATGCGGCGTCTGTGGCTCCCTGATCGCCGGCCGTTTTGGGGACGGGTCCCGGGTCAATCGTTCGTTTCGGATGCCGCGCCGGGTGGCGATGGGCTGAACGCCGCGTTCGCTGCTGGACTGGTCGGTTAGGGTGGAGCGATGAGTGAAAAGCCACTGATCGATCCGCCGGCCGGACCGGCCCCCAGCGAACTCCAGGTCATCGACGAACTCGTCGGAGATGGCGCCGAGGCCACCCGCGGCGCCACGGTGCTCGTCGACTATGTCGGCGTCGGTTTCGACTCGGGCGAGGAATTCGACGCGTCCTACAACCGCGGCGAGCCGCTCGCCTTCCGGCTGGGCGTCGGCCAGGTCATCAAGGGCTGGGACGACGGGGTGCTCGGCATGAAGGTCGGCGGACGTCGCAGGCTGGAGATTCCCGCCCATCTCGCTTACGGACCCCGTGGGGTGCCCGGTGTCATCGGCCCCAACGAGGCCTTGATCTTCGTCTGCGAACTGCGCGGTGTTCGTTAGGGCTTGTGCTACTGCGGTGCGGTGACGTCGGCGCCGGGGTCGTCGGGTAGTAGCCAGGTGGCCCGTTTGGTCTTCAGCCGAACCCCGGACGCCGCCGGATCGTCCGTCGTTCCTTCGGCCAGCCAATGTGCGCGGGCTTCGTCGAGCAGCCGCCCGGGCAGTCGTCCGGCTGCGTTGACCACCCGCCACCACGGAGTGTCCGCGGCATCGATCGCCATGATGCGCCCGACCTGACGAGGCCCGGTCTCGACGAGTTCGGCGATGTCGCCGTAGGTGGCGACGGTGCCTGGCGGTATTCGCCGGACCACCTGACGGATGTGTTCTGCCAGCTCGGTGGGCCCACTCGGATCGTCCATGAGTTCGATGCTGCCATAGGTCCGGGTTCTGTCAGGGGCCTGTGCTTGACTGGATCCTATGGTTAGACGACTCGCTGTACTGATCGGGGTGCTCGTGCTGGTCGCGGGTTGCGCATCGTCGCAACCGCAACCGTCCGGATCCGGTGAAACCGCCGTGACCAGCCAATCGGCCACCTCCACGCCCACCCCGACACCGACTCCCAAACCTCAGTTGCCCGGCGGAGGACGCCAGCTGCTGCCCGCTCATCGCCTCTGCGGCTACGTCGGATACCCCGGAGCCCTGGGCCAGGGCAGGCTCGGCATCGGCGAGATCGACGAGCGGATGACCGAACTTCACGAGACGTGCGCCGCATACGCCACCGATCGGACGATCATGCCGGTGATGGAGCTCATCGCTGTCACCGTGCAGCCCTTCCCCGGGCCGGACGGCATGTGGCGAGAGCGGATCGACCCCGCCGTGATCGATGAGTGGCTGGCGGTGGCCCGCGAACACGGGGCGATCCTGCTGCTCGACATCCAGCCCGGCCAATCCCGATTCCTCGACGAACTGCGGGTGCTGGAGCGCTATCTGGTGCAGCCGGATGTGGGTGTGGCCCTCGATCCGGAGTGGGCGATGGGTCCCGGTCAGGTGCCGATGCAGAGCTTCGGATCGACCTCCGGGGAGGAACTCGATGAGGTGGCCGGCTATCTTTCCGATCTCGTGGTCGCCAATGACCTGCCGGACAAGGCCATGGTCTATCACATCCTGCATCCCACGATCATCAGCAACGAGGCTGCACTGCAGCCGCATCCCGGCGTGGTGCTGATCAAGAGTGTGGACGGTATTGGCGCCCCGCCCGACAAGATCTCCACCTACGAGCAGGTCAGCGCCGGTGTCCCGCCGGGTGTGCAGATGGGGTTCAAGCTGTTCTATGAAGAAGACGTGGAGGCCTCCGGTGTGCTGATGTCACCGGAGGCGGTGCTCGCCTTGGTGCCGGTACCTGACTACGTGCTCTACGAGTAGCAACGGTGGTGGATACCAGGTCGGGGAAGAGCTGAGAAGGCCCCGCTGGCGAGCAGGGGTGCTCTCGCCAGCGGGGCAATGGACGACGTCGATTGACGACGGCTACTTTTCAACTAGTTCGATGAGGAACCCATCCGGATCTTGGATGAGCATCGAGGTCTGCTGCAGTTCGGGCATGAACACCGGCATCGAGACGATGCTTCCGCCCAGCGCGATGATGCGCGGCCGCAACTCATTGGCGTCCGGTACCTGCCAGGCCAGGTGATGTGCAGCGGGCAGCCCAGGTGCCGAGAGAGGTTGGCCCGCGGCACCGGCCTGGTAGGCGATCAGCTCGAGAAGTACTTCGGTGCCGCTATCGAGGTACTGAATCGTGTGGTCGCTCAGCTCCACCCGGTTGCGCACCTCCAGCCCCAGCAGCGACGAGTAGAACGCGGTTGACCGGTCCAACGAGGCGACCACCAGGGCCGCGTGATCGAGGCGCGAGTTCTTCGATGTCATCTGCGGATTAGTCATAGAGGAGGATCGAGATCTGCTCGTCATTGATGTTGCTCTTGTCGTACCAGTGCGAGCCGGTGTCCACATCGGCCACGGCATCGCCATTGGCCGCCGCGACGGCCAGCGTCACCGCTTGATAGCCCATCTGGTAGGGGTCCTGGGTCACCGAGCCGAGGAACGCTCCCGATGCCACGGCGGCCTTCTGTGAAGCGCCGGCGTCGAAGCCGACGACGGCGATGTCCTTATACTTGCCGGATTCCCGGTTCAGTTCGGTGGCATCACCGGTGGCGCTGATGACGGCATTGACCGCATCCTGATTCGCGGCGAACAATGAGACCAGGCCATCGGTGGCCAGTACGGTGGTGGCGGCCGCTTGGATGTCTGACTGGCTGGTGGTCGGCGGCACGGTCACCACGATCTTCACCTTGGCCGGACTGCTCGACTGCTTGGTCCACTTCTCCTGACCGGACACGTCAACCGCACCGGACAAGCCGGGCAGCTTCTCAAGTTCGGTGACGGCAGTGTCGACGAAGCCGTTGACGCGCTGCACGATCGAGCCGGAGGTCGAGTCCTGGGCAAGGACACCGATGACGGCCGGATTGTCCGTGGTGCCTTCGAGGAGCTTCTTCTGCACATCGGCGTTGGCGATCAGGTTGGTCGCGACATTGCCGCCTGCCGCCTCGTTGTCGGTGGCTGCGGTTGCGACCACGGCGCCCGACGTGTCGCCCGGAACACCGGAGTCGAAGCCGATGACCGGAATGCCGGCCGACTTGGCTTGTGCGAGGGTGTCTTGGACGGCATTGGGGTCGCTGGCGGCCAGCGCGATTGCTGCCGGCTTCTGGTTCACCGCAGAGGCCAGCTGCTCAACCTGCTGAGGAATGTTGCTTTCGGCATCCGGCCCGTTGGTGGTCAGTTCCACGCCGAGAGCATCGGCCGCGTCCTGGGCGCCTTTGAATGCCGCTTGGTAGAACTGGTTCTGGTAGCTCTTGGAGATGATGATCACCTTCGGCTTGTCGCCGCTGGCGCCCGAGCTGTCGGAGGTGCTGCCGCTGCCTCCGCAGCCGGCAAGCGCGCCCAGCATGACGGCCGCGCTCAGCGCTGCTGCCAGGGTCCTTCTCGTCCTCATTGCATTTCTCCTTGTGGTTGGTTATTTACTAGGTTCTCGTTGGTCTGCATATCGAAGGAACGCAGCGTGGCCCGGTCAGGTCAGGAGCGCTTGAGTCTTCGTGTTCGAATGACGTCGAGTAGTACGGCGAGGATGACCACGACGCCGATCAGCACCTGCTGCCACTGCACAGGAAGCTCCATCGACAGCAGACCGGTCTTCAGAACGCTGATCACGAAGACGCCGATAACGGTGCCCCACAGCGATCCGATGCCCCCGGCCAGCGAGGTGCCACCGATGACCGCGGCGGCGATCGCGTACATCTCCTGGCCGTTGCCGGTCTGCGGAGTGATGGAGCTGAAGGTGGCCGCGTAGATCACGCCGGCCAGGCCAGCGAAGAAGCCGTTCAGGACGTAGACCCAAACCTTCCAGTACGAGACCTTGACGCCCGACAGGGTGACGGCCTCCTCGTTGGACCCAATGGCATAGGTGTAGCGTCCGAGTTTTGTGCGGGTGAGCAGGAACCAGGCGACGATGAAGAAGACGACCAGCCAGATCGCGCCCATAGGCATGCTGCCCCACTTGTAGAGGACGTTCTTGAACATGCCATCGGGGGTACCGAGGCTCGGATAGGTCTGGGTCTGGACCTTTGCCACCACCGAGCACAGGCCCAGTGAGACGAACTGCATGCCAAGGGTGGCGATGAACGGCGGCAGTTTGAGCACGCCGATCAGCAGACCATTCCCCAGCCCGAAGAGCACGCCGGTGAGCAGCACCATCAGCAAGGCCAGCGCGATCGGGAAGTGCCAGACGTTGTAGGCCACACCGCCGACCAGGGCTGCACCGACCATCACGGTTCCGGACGACAGATCAATGCCGCCAGTGATGATGACGAAGGTCATGCCGATGGCCAGGAAACCGATGTAGTAGGACGAGCTCAGAATGCTTAGAAAGGTGTCAGTGCTCAGAAAGTGGTTGCCGAAGATTGCGAAGAAGGCGTAAAGGACGACCAATGCCGCGAGCGCGATGACCTGCTGCATTGCCGGGCCGGACAGGGACGACTTCAGCTTGGTGATTCCTGTGTCACTCATGACTGCTCCTTCGCTTGATGTTGAGTGGCGAGTTCCATGATCTTGACCTGGGTGGCTTCGGCGATGGCGAGTTCGCCGGTCGCTTGGCCTTCGCACATGACGACGATCCGGTCACAGAGATGGAGGATTTCGTTGAGGTCCGATGAGACGAGGATGATCGACTTGCCTTGGGCGGTCAGCCCGCGCATCATCTCGTAGATCTCGGAGCGTGCGCCGATATCGATGCCGCGGGTGGGCTCGTCAAAGATGAGGATCTCGACATCGCGCAGCAGCCATTTCGCCAGAACGACCTTCTGCTGGTTGCCGCCGGAGAGGTTCTTGACGATCTGGCCGACGCTTGGCGTCTTGATGCGCATCGCGTCGACATAGTGCTGCGTTGCCTTGCGGCACTCGGCCTCTCGGACGACGAGTCCGGTCGACAGCGCGTCGTAGGAGGGCAACACGGTGTTGTCGGTCACCGACAGACCGAGCACCAGCCCGTAGCGTTTTCGGTCTTCTGACAGATAGGCGATGCCGGCCTCGATCGCCTCCTTGGGATGGGAGAAGTGCAGCGGCTTGCCATGGACCTCGACGGTGCCGGTTCCCCACGGGTCAGCACCGCACAGGATCTGCATCGTCTCGGTTCGTCCGGCGCCGATCAGGCCGGCGAAGCCGAGGATCTCGCCCTTGCGCAGCTCGAACGAGACGTCATTCACCGAAGCCGAGGACAGATGCTCGGCTCTGAGTACGACCTCGGCGTCTACCGGTACCTCGCTGCGCTCCTTCTGCAAGTTCGTTACCCGACGGCCGACCATCCGCTCGATGATCTCGTCTACGGTGCACGATGCGGTTTCCAGCGTGTCGATATATTCGCCATCGCGCAGCACGGTGACCCGGTCGGTGATCTGCATGATCTCGTTCATGCGATGCGAGATGTAGACCACCGATACGCCGTTGGCGCGCATCTGGTCGATCTTGGCCAGCAGTTCGATGGTCTCGCCCTCGGACAGTGCCGCACTCGGCTCGTCGAGGATGAGCACCTTGGTCTCCGTGAATGACATCGCCCGGGCAATCTCGACCATCTGCGCCTTTCCGACGCTCAGGTCGCGCAGCAGCGCCCGCGGATCGACGCCGATCTCGAACTCGTCGATGAGCGCCTGCGCACGGCGGTTGAGGTCGCGGTCAGAGATCCGGAATGACGAGGATTCCCGGCCGATGAAGATGTTCTGCGCGACCGTGAGGTCGCTCATCATGTTCAACTCCTGATGGACGATCGAGATGCCGGCCTGCTGGGCATCGCTGATCGACCGGAAGTCCACCGGCTTGCCCAGGTATTCGTAGCTACCGCCGAAATCTGGGTAGATGCCGGTCATGATCTTCACGAGAGTTGACTTGCCCGCGCCGTTCTCTCCGACTAGGGCGTGTACCTCACCGGGCCGCAATTCGAGTCGCGCGTTCTTCAATGCCTGCACGCCGGGGAAGGATTTGGAGATCCCCTCCATTCGCAGGCGCAGTTCCTCGGGTTTCATTTTCCCTCCGATTCGGGACGACGATGTCATCGGCTGGCCGAGCACCAAGATATGCGCCCGCTACAGGCGAGGAGTCTGGGTGCCGTCGATGATGACATCGATGTCACTTCTGTCCGTAAGGTTAGGCTTGGACCGTTGGCCTGTCAAGAGGAAAAGGAGACTGCAATCATGGTGATTTCGGCAACGCCGGAGGACGCGGCGGCGTCAATCCGGCGGGCAACGACCATGAAGCAAGTCGCCGCGCTTGCCGGGGTGGGTACGAAGACCGTTTCCCGGGTGATCAACGCTGAGCCCAGGGTCGCCGCCGAGACCGCAGCGAAGGTCTGGGAGGCGATCCGGGTGCTCGACTATCACGTGGATATGCGCGCCGGCAGCCTGCGCCGTGCCGATGGGCGCACCAGGACTCTGGGTTTGCTGGTCAGCAGCGTGGACAACCCATTCGCCGGAGAGATTCATCGGGGGGTCGAAGACATCGCCCGGGCACGGGGCGTGGCTGTCCTCGCAGTCAGCCTGCATGAGGACCCGGCCCGCGAGGCGAGGGCGGTCGAGGATTTCGTCCGGCGTCGGCTCGACGGCATCATTCTGGGCACCACATCGACCGATGTCAGCCATCTGAGCGCAGCCTTGACCCGTGGCATGCCGATGGTCTTCATCGATCGCAGGCCCTTGGGTCTTGCGGTCGACTGCGTGACCAGTGACAACAGAGAGGCCGCCGCGTTGGCAACCCGGCATCTGATCAAGCGCGGGCATCGGCGGATCGCCTTCTTGGCCGAGCGCCCTGCCATCAGAACTGCGGCCGAGCGACATCAGGGATTCCTCGATGCGTTCGGTGAGGCGGGAATCGCCACCGGGGAGGCACAGATCGTCCTCGGGCTGGACGGCGCCCAAGCCGCTGAGCAGGCATTGGGCGCGCTGCTGGACTCCGATCAGCCGCCCACCGCGGTCTTCAGCTCACAGAATCTGATCACCATCGGCGCGTTGAAGGCCTTGCACAGCCGCGGGTTGCAGCATCGTGTCGCGCTGATCAGCTTCGATGACCTGGAATTGGCCGATTTGCTTGATCCGGCGGTCACAGTGATTCGGCAGGATTCCCAGGGCATGGGGCGAGTGGCGGCCGAACGGATGTTCCGCAAGCTTGACGGCGACCAACTGGGGCCGGAGCACATCATCGTGCCCACGCAATTGATCGAGCGCGGCAGCGGTGAGATCGCTCCCGGCGCCAGCTGAGAGGTCAGCGGACCCTCAGCTCAGCGGTACACCGGGCGAGTCTGATCGTCCACCCAATTGAGGTAGTCGGCCGATCCACCGATGATCGGCAGCGCGATGATCTCCGGTGCGTCGTAGATGTGTGCCTCGCGGACGTGTTCGATCAGTTCATCGAGCAGGGCGGTGCGCGTCTTCACGAGTAGCAGGACCTCGTCCTCGTGATGGATCTCGCTCGACCAGCGATAGGTGGAGTCGATAGGCATGGCCTGGACGCAGGCCCCCAGTTGCCGGGCGATCAGGAGGTCCCCGATGCGTTTTGCGAGTTCTTCGTCCGGTGTGGTGATCAGGACCACGCAATAGTCGGTTACCATCGTGTCGACTCCCTCAGGTTCGGCTACGGATCGGATCGGGCTGGAAGCGGCGAATGCGGTTGGCAAGAATGAGTTCGGTGCGACGCCACAGATCGGACGCCAGACCGCGGTCGTCTGCCGTCTTGCTGGTGCGATGAACCGAGCGGTTCGCGTAGTAGCGGTCGGTCGGATAGTTGATGCCAGGCTGGCCCTCGGCGAGCCATACCAGCGTGTCGGCTCCCTTGTCAGGGCTGGTCATCCGAGAACCGAATGCCCGATAGAACCGGCCGATCCGGTCGGTCTGCAAGGTGGACGCGAAACTGGTGCCCACCAGCCCCGGGTGGAAGGCGACCGCCGACAGTCCCTTGGTGCCGTAGCGGGCCGTCAGTTCGTGGATGTGCAGCAGTTGCGCCAGTTTCGCATTGCCGTAGGCGGCCGACGGCGTGAAGCTGCGCTCGGCGTCCAGATCGCCGATGTCGAAGTGCGCGAGCGACGTGTGGGCAACGCTCGAGGTATTGATGATGGTCGCCTTCGAGGCGATCAGGCGGTCGGTCAGCAGCCAGGTGAGGTACCACGGCGCGAGGTAGTTGACCTGGAAGGTGAGTTCGTGGCCGTCGACGGTCTCCGCTCGCTCGTCGTTGAACAGGCCGCCGGCATTGTTGGCGAGCACATCGATCTGCGGGTATTCGGTGAGCAACTCGGCGGCCAGACGCTCGACATCGTCCAACTCGGCGAAGTCGGCCAAGTGATAGGGAGCGTTGATCGGTACCGCGACGGATGAGGCCTTTTCGAGGGAACGCCCGACCACGATCACGCGGTGGCCGTCGGAGCTGAGCCGGCGCGCGGCTGCCGCACCGATGCCGTCGCTGGCGCCGGTGATGACGATCGTCTTCATAGGGCCATCGTAGGTTGGCGATGCCCGGCTAGTCGGGCATGTCGGTGAACCGGCTGAAATGCCCCTGGAAGGAGACCGACACGGTGTCGGTGCGTCCATTGCGGTGCTTGGCGATGATCAGGTCCGCCTCACCCGGACGATTGTCCTTGTCGTAGAGGTCTTCGCGGTGCAGCAGGATGACGATGTCGGCGTCCTGCTCGAGTGAGCCGGATTCGCGTAGGTCGCTCATCATCGGCTTCTTGTCGCCGCGTTGCTCGGGGCCGCGGTTCAGCTGGCTCAGGGCGACCACCGGAATATCGAGTTCCTTGGCCAGCAGCTTGATCTGCCGGCTGAATTCGGAGACCTCCAGCTGACGACTCTCGACCTTCTTGCCCGAACTCATCAGCTGCATGTAGTCGATCACCACGAAACGCAGGTCGTGGCGTTGCTTGAGCCGGCGGGCCTTGGCACGGATCTCCATCATCGTCAGGTTGGGGGAGTCGTCGATGAACAGCGGGGCGTCCTCGAACGACTTCGTCCGGGCCACGATGCGCGACCATTCGTCCTCGCCGAGGCCACCGTTGCGGATCGAATTCAGCATGACGCCCGCCTCGGCCGACAACAATCGCATGACGATCTCGGACTGGCTCATCTCCAGGCTGAAGAAGGCCGTGGTCAGCCTGTGCTTGACGGCCGCCGAGCGAGCGAAGTCCAGTGCCAGCGTCGACTTACCGACCGCAGGGCGGGCCGCGATGATGATCATCTGGCCACCGTGCAGGCCATTGGTCAACTCGTCGAGCTTCACGAATCCGGTAGGGACGCCGGACAGGCCGCCGCCGCGGGCGCCGATCGCCTCGATCTCGTCGTAGGTGGGTTCGAGCAGGTCGCGCAGCGCCTTGTAGTCTTCGGAACGCTTGCCCTCGGAGACCTCGTAGATGGTCTGCTGGGCAACGTCCACGATGTCGGCGACGTCGCCTTGGCCCGCATAGCCGAGCTGGGCGATCTTGATGGACGCGTCCACCAGTCGCCGCAGCACCGCCTTGTCATGCACGATCTGGGCGTAGTAGCCGGCGTTGGCCGCGACCGAGATGGACGAGAGCAGATCGGCCAGGTAGACATGGCCCCCGACCCTGCTCAATTCTCCGCGGCGATCGAGTTCGGCCGCCACGGTGACCGGATCTGCAGGGTCGCCGCGGCCGTAGAGATCGATGATCGCCTGATAGACGAGCTCATGCGCGGGCCGGTAGAAGTCGGCCGGTTTGATTGCCTCCAGGACCTCGGCGATGGCGTCCTTGCTCATCAGCATGGCACCCAGGACGCCCTGTTCGGCGGCGTAATCCTGAGGTGGGGTGCGATCGATGCCCGAAGGCGCAGGGGGCGCTTCGTCGTACATGGTGCCCCCTTCTGATGATGTTCACGGAACACTAGAAGGGTTGGTGCCCGCTGTCAACCAGAGTTATCCACAGGGGCTGTGGATAACTGGTTCAGGCTGTGGAACTCGCCGAGGGTGCAGTGGACAAGACCCGGCATGCGCGGTGGATAGCGTCCGGACTCTGCCCGCGAAGTCCGTGATGACAAGTGGAAACGACTGTCGACCGGGGTTCTTTCTGATTTCTCGGCGTGTCGCGTAAGAAACTCGTCTCGGCCGGTGCGCATGCGTCGGCACGATCGTGCAGGTAGATCTTCGGTGAGCTATCCACAGCAGATCGGAGTTTATCCACTGCCGGTTGGATACAACCAGGCTTTGCCCTGCTGCTGATCAGGTGGGATGATTGGCCGGGGACTCGACCCCACCCACGGCCAGAAAGGAGGTTCGACGATGTCCGCTGAACCTCCTAGTCCCGCGAACTGATTCCGGATTCCCTTTTCCCACGTCCGGCCGCCGACGCCCACAGGCCTCGTTGCGGCCACGGAACAGATCGAGAGCACCATGAGCACCGAGCGTCCCTTCATCACCCGCGAGCCGGCTCCGCGCGCCGACGGCTACGGCTTCCCCATCCCTGCAAGAAAGGCCACGATCGCGCCCGAGCAGGAGCCGCGAACGGTCACCGGCAATGCCATCTATGTCGACGGCAAGCGCGTCGCTAGTCCTGATTCGCTCGCCGAGGCGGCTCGCCAGCTACGGGAGACGCCCGGCTCGATGGCCTGGATAGGGCTCTACCAGCCCGATGCGGACGATCTCATCGAGCTCGGCGAACTCTTCGGACTGCACGAACTGGCCGTCGAGGATGCCATCCAGGCGCACCAGCGCAGCAAGCTCGAACGCTACGACGACACCCTGTTCGTCGTGCTGCGGGCCGCCCGTTACCTCGACGCCAACGAGGAGATCGAATTCGGCGAGCTGCATGTCTTCAGCGGTGAGAACTTCGTGATCACCGTAAGGCACGGCCGTTCACCCGATCTGGGAGTGGTGCGTTTCCGCATGGAGGCCGATCCGCAGATGCTCGCGTTCGGCACGGAGGGAATCGTCTACGCGATCTTGGACGCGGTGGTCGACGGCTACGCTCCGGTACTCGAGGGCCTGGCGAACGATGTCGAGGAGATCGAGGACCAGGTCTTCACCGGCAGCGCAGGCGTCTCGCGGCGCATCTACGAGTTGAGCCAGGAGATCGTGGAGTTCCACGAGGCGGTGCGCCCGCTGCGCGCGATCATCGGTGGTCTGGCCGGTGGCTTCAGCAAGTACGAGGTGGCCGATGACTTGCAAGAATACCTGCGTGATGTCGCCGATCACTCGGCCCGTGCATTGGAGGAGATAGAGGGCTTCCGGACGACACTGCGCGATGTCCTCGCGCTCAACGCTGCGCTGGTCGCCCAGCAACAGAACGAAGAGATGAAGAGTCTTGCCGAGGCGTCCAATGCGCAGAACGAAGATATGAAGAAGATCTCCGCATGGGCCGGCATCTTGTTCGTCCCGACGATGATCACCGGTATCTACGGTATGAACTTCGACATCATGCCAGAGCTGCATCTGGACGCGGGTTACCCCGGGGCACTGGGGCTGATGCTCGTCTCGGCCGCGATCATGTGGTTGGTCTTCCGCCGCAAAGGGTGGATCTGACACGACGGGACTGTTGGACACGGTGTGCCGCAGTCGAGGTGTGGATGCTCGCTGTCCGTGGCGCGAAGCTCGCGACCGCGCAGCGCACGTCGGAGAACGCTGCCCTTCAATACGAAGTCCCCGGTCGAGGCCATGACGGGTGAGTCCCTGCGTGGCCAGGTCGTCGATTCGGACCCGATCAGAAGATCTGGTGCATATTGGCCTTCGTCAGGTCGACCAGTTCATCACCGCGTCCCGACAGCAGGGTGCGCATCGCGTAGAGGGCGAAGCCCTTTGCCTGCTCAAGCTTGACCGACGGCGGGATGGTCAGCTCCTGGCGTTCGGTCACCACATCGATCAGCGCGGGACCGTCGTAGGCGAAAGCCTCGGTCAAGGCGCCGCGCAGCGCGTCGGAGCTGTCGACGTGGAAGCCCTTCATCCCGACAGCCCGCGCGATACCGGCCAGGTCCGGGTTCTCCAGATCGGTCGTCGTGGTCACGAAGCCGCTGGCCTTCATCTCCAGTTCGACGAAGTTCAGCGAGGAGTTGTTGAAGACGACCACCTTCACCGGCAGCTTGTTCTGCACCAGGGTCAGCAGCTCGCCGAGCAGCATTTCGACCCCGCCGTCGCCGGACAGCGCGACAACCTGGCGTCCCGGATAGGCGGAGGCCACACCGACGGCCTGGGGCAGCGCATTGGCCATCGAACCGTGGATGAACGAGCCGATCACCTTGCGCTTGCCGTTCATCTTCAGGTACCGAGCAGCCCAGATCACCGGTGAGCCGACATCGGGGATGAAGACCGCATCATCATCGGCGATCTCATCGATCAGCCTGGCGACATATTGCGGGTGCAGCGGTTGCTTGCCCTTGCGCGGGGTGGCCAGGTCGTCCAGCTTGGCGCGGGTCTTGGCGTAGTGGGTCAGCGATTCCTCGAGATGGCTGCGGTTCTGGTGACGCTGCAGCAACGGCAACAGCGCGTCCACGGTGTCGCCGACATCGCCGACCAGTCCGAGTTCGAGTGGAATCCGGCGTCCGAGATGCTCGCCGCGCAGGTCGATCTGGATCACTTCGGCCTGATCGGGCAGGAACGGGCGATAGGGGAAATCGCTGCCCAGCATGAGAAGGGTGTCGCAGTTCTCCATCGCTCGATAACCGGACGCGAAGCCGAGCAGGCCGGTCATGCCGACATCGAACGGGTTGTCGTATTCGATGAACTGCTTGCTGCGCAGCGTATGGACGATCGGGGCGCCCAACTGGTCGGCCAGCGCGACCACCTGATCGTGAGCGCCCTCGGCACCGGCACCGGCCAGAATGGTCACCTTCTTCGCCTGGTTCAGCAGCCCGGCGGCCTGCCTCAGCTCGTCATCACTCGGCGTGACTCTCGGGGACGAAGCCTTGACCGCGGTGATGGTCTGGTCGACGGCATCCGCGAGAGCGACATCGCCGGGGATCACCACGACGGCCACCCCGCGCTGTGCCAGCGCGGCCTGCATGGCCGTACGCAGCACGCGCGGCATCTGGATGGGATCGGCTGCGTACTCGCAATAGACCGAGCACTCGCGGAAGAGCTCTTGCGGATGGGTCTCCTGGAAGTACCCGGAACCGATCTCGGAAGTCGGGATGTGCGCGGCGATCGCCAGCACCGGCACCCGGGAGCGTTGCGCATCGAAGAGGCCGTTGATCAGGTGCAGGTTGCCCGGACCGCAGCTGCCGACGCAGACCGCGAGCCCGCCGGTTAGCGCAGCTTCCGCGCTGGCGGCGAAGGCCGCGGCCTCCTCGTGGCGCACATGCACCCAGCCAATGCCTGAGTCGCGCAGTGCGTCGGTGAACCCATTGAGCGAATCGCCGGGAATCCCGTAGACGCGCTGCACCCCGCTGGCAGCAAGGGTGTCGACGATGTTCTTGGCTACTGTGACCATTTCTTCTTCCCACGACTGTAGAGACGAGCTCTCACGATGACGGGGGACCAGCCCAGGATCGAGTGCGCGGCTCGCGAGCAGAATGACGTGCTCAGGCCCACCGGCAGCGCGCTGGAAGGACAGCGGATCTCCTTATGGCTAAGGGTATGCTCACTTAGGACCCTCCAGAGAATTACCGCTGCGTGTCGCTTCCTGGATCGGGCGCCTGAT
>NZ_JAVTWX010000123.1:26153-29383 GCF_032229645.1 Brooklawnia sp. | reverse complement strand
CAACCCAGGCTTGTCGGGGACAATAGATGCAGCGTCGACCGGCCGTGCAGATGTTTATACCCTCTCCACAGAGAGCAAGGACGGTACTCGGATACCCGTCACGCTGTTCTTGCCCCCTGCGACTCGACCGTGTGGTGTCGTCGTGCAGGTTTACGGCGCCTACGGGATCAGCCTCGAAGGGCCATTCGACCCGTTTACCGATGACCTCATGTCTCGTGGGATCGCAGTCGCCTACTGCCATGTTCGCGGCGGCGGTGAGAATGGGCCCGAGTGGCACAGACAAGCATGGGGCATCCATCGGGAGCGCTCGATCGAGGACCTCTTCGCAGGGCTCTCTCTGCTTCAAAATCACCCCGCGATCGCCGCTGATCGCATCGTGCTCAGCGCCGCCAGCGCAGGCTGTCTCATTGCCGCCACAGCGTGTCTCCGCGAACCGACGCGACTTCGAGGGCTGCAACTTGTGCACCCGTTCCTCGATCCGGTCACGGCTCTCATGAATTCGGGGGCACGCCTCACGACGACGGACTGGACAGAGTTCGGAGACCCCCGTAACGATGACGAAGTCAAGACAGTCTTGGAACAGCTCTCGCCTATCCGAATCGTTGCCAAGATGCCGCACCGGAGCCAACGACTGCCGAGTGCCTGGATTCGAGGAGCTCGCTGCGACGCCCGCGTAGACACCGATGCGGTTGAACGATTCAGCCGGCTCTACCGTTCCGCGTCATGCGCTACTGAACCTGGTCATGTGACGTGTCGCATCATCGAGGGCGGCCACCTCGGCGGCTCAAGCGCAAATCAGGCATATGAGGAAAACCTGTTGTCCCACGCGTGGCTCATCGATACGCTCGCAGCGCGCAGTCCCGGAATGGCTGCCTGGCGGTCGAACGACATTTAAGCACCGCGGAGGACCAATAAGCATCTGACTCTCACAACGACCTCGAAGGACCCATGAGTACCTCAGAACTCACCTCGTTCAACGACGACCAAACCCCAGCGCACGCACCGAGAGTACCGCTACGAAGCGGTATCGCGCTGCTGTGGTCGTACGCTCGGCCACATCTGCGCACCCTTGTCATCGGCGTCCTGCTTGGACTGTTCGCAACCGCGGTCAACTTAGCGACCCCGATGGTCACCAAGTGGGTGCTGGACTCTCTCGGCGCACGTCTCGAGCTCACCCGGCCGATCATCCTTCTCGTGCTGCTGCTGATCGTGGGGATAGTCGCGACTCTCGCTCAGAGCGTGCTGCTCGGCAGGCTCTCAGAGCACATCGTGCTCGATGCCCGCCGCGACCTCATCCAACAGTTCTTCCTCGCGAAGCTGGAACAGATACAGCGCTTCCGAACCGGCGAACTGGTCACTCGCGTTACCAGCGACACGGTGTTGCTGCGCGAGGCGACCACAACCAGTGTGGTCCAGCTCATCAACGGCTTCGTGTCACTCATCGGCACCATCGCGCTCATGGCCGTTCTCGACATGCCGCTGTTGCTGACCATGCTCATTGCGTTGCTGGTCGTCGGAGGGTTATTCGGTGTGCTGGTGCCACAGATCGGGAAGGCCGACAAGAGCGCCCAAGATGCCATTGGCGAACTCGGTGCAACACTCGAAGGAGGCATTCGCGCACTCCGGACGGTGAAAACAAGCCAAGCTGAGACCCGAGAAATCGTGCGAGTGAACGAGAAAGCCGAAGAGTCAGCACGCTACTCGGTCCATTCAGTTTGGTATTCGGCCCTGGCATCCACGGTTGCGGGCGGTGGGATGCAGCTCTCGATCATCATTATTCTCGGTCTCGGCGCTGGGCGCGTCTCGCTCGGGGAGTTGGCCGTCTCCACCCTCGTCGCCTTCCTGCTGTATGCCTTCAACATCATCGACCCGATCACAACCCTCGCGAGCGTATTCTCGACCCTGCAAACAGGACTTGCCGCAGCCGCGCGCATCCGCGAAACCGAACACCTCGAACTCGAAGACACCACAAGCCGTCCCAGCGGCTCTTCACCACCCTCGCCCAAGTCAGGCGCGCCCGCGCTCGCACTCCGAGACGTGACCGCGGGCTATGCTGATGCGGACCACCCGGCGCTCCACGCAGTTACCCTTGAGGTTCCCCACGTCGGCCACGTCGCTCTCGTTGGCCCCTCTGGCGCAGGCAAAACCACGGTGTTCTCGCTGTTGCTCCGGCTCATTGACCCAGCGGCCGGTCGACTTGAACTCGACGGTATCCCCTACGACCAATTGAGCATCGAAGACGTGCGCGCCCGAATCGCTTACGTTGAACAGGAAACGCCGATCATCCCCGGCACTGTACGCGAAAATGTGCTCTTTCGCGCGCAAGATGACGCTGCCGACGTTGAGGCGTGGGAAGCGCTGACAGCAGTGCGGCTAGATACGAAGATCCGCTCGCTCGATGGCGATCTGGACGCCAATGTCGCCGATACGAGCCTGTCCGGCGGAGAACGTCAGCGCCTTGCTGTTGCACGCGCACTAGTACGTCGACCCGATGTGTTGCTACTTGATGAAGCCACCGCACAGCTCGATGGGATCACCGAAGCCGCTATTCAACGGGTTATCTCTGAGGCTGCCCGGACCGGAGCGGTGGTCACAATCGCTCACCGGCTCTCCACTGTCCTTGACGCCGACCGGATCGTCCTACTTGACCAAGGACGAGTCCGCGATGTCGGATCTCATTGTGAACTCCTCGCAAGAGACACCCTCTACCAGGAATTTGTCGCTGCACTTCGCATCCACACCGAGCCGCACGACACCTCAACCGGCACGACACTCAATATCCTTCCGAATTGGACGCAGGCTACGACTCGTAGTAGCGCCGAGGAACTCTAAGCTGCTGTTGCAGACTGTATGCGGGCCGCCAACGTTGGGGCCGGTGCGGTGGCGCTCCTGCTCCACCTGAGGGATCTGCCGTTCGTCCACTCCCGGGCACGCTCCTGCTCGGCGCACTTGGTCTCAATACGCTGGACGGCGTCGCCTGCGGGAAGATGGTGGAGTTCATCGGCCTCTGCGGTCGGCCCCGCTCCCGGACTTGTGCGACGCGATCACGCGAGGAGATTCCCGGTACGTTCTTCACGGGCGACCCGGCGACGGCTGGCCATCTCAGACCAGCTGCCGCGTCCGGAACCACCGGTGCGACCGACGTCGCCGAATTTGTCGGAGACCACGAGCAGCGGACGATTGGCCTGCGCTTCGTCCTTGAAGGGCAGCACATCGCCGGGTTCGCTCAG
>NZ_JAVTWX010000123.1:0-26053 GCF_032229645.1 Brooklawnia sp. | reverse complement strand
TCTATGCTGGCTTCCTGCGATGCTGCCCCACAGCCATAGCCCTCGTCCGAATCGTGCACCTGAATGGCAGAATCGGATCAGCATCGTATCCGGAGTTCAGAACAGGCTCGCCAGTCCGAGAACCACGCAGGTCATCGGCCAGATCGCGCTGGCAGGCGGATCGATGTGGGTGTCACCACGGATCTGCCAGAGCCTGGAGAAGCCCTCGCCCACCAACGCGGAGATGCCACCGAAGCAGGTGCCGATGACGATGGCCGCGACGGGGCTACCGGTGATAGTCAAGAAGCTGGACGCGCCGAGTGCAGCGATCAATGTCATGTGGTGAGTCACCGGGATGCCAGCCCCCAGCGTTAAGAACATCAGCGAGGCCGCCGAAACACCGAAGCCGAAGAGCACGACACTGCCCGCGGCCTCCGGGAACGCCTCGCTCAACGCGATGGTCGCCCAAGCTGACAACAATCCGGTTCCCAGACCGAGAACGGCAGCCTGGCCCCAGCGTTCTTGGTAGCGAACCCAGCAGTCGGTGTCGTTGGGGGCGAACTTCGCCTTGCCGGTGAGCCCTTCGCTGTTCGGTCCTACGATGCCGGTCTTGCCGAAGATCAGGCGCGCAGCGATGCCGCTGATGATCACGGTGATGCCGGGCAGGTCGGTGTGCGTACCCAGCCAAGGGATGATGCTGACGATGTCGTGCACGACCAGCCCGCCAACACCGAACAGGCCTCCGACCACCAGCACATCGGGCTTGGCCAGGCTGACCAGCGGCGTGGCAATGTCGCGCAGTCCGGTGAGGTAGCCCTTGCGGTGGGCGTATGCGGCGGCGCCCACGCCGCCGGCGAACGAGATGTGGGGTCCGAAGAAAGGCCCGAACGAGATCAGATTGATCCACGAGGCGTCACCTGTGGCAATTGCGACGGCAATACCGACCAAGAGGGTGATGCCTACGAAGGAGAAAGCAAAAAGCGCCCCGAAGGCGGCGCCAAGAAAGCCACCTCCGAAAGCTGCCAAATACATGAGAATATCGGTGGTCAAGACGGCTCCTCATAACACGACAGACGAAGCGGAATAACACCGCGATTCGGTGCGCAAGCCCTATCTCGCGATGCCCGGAGGCCTCGCGACCGAGACCGACACCATAGGACGTAGAATTCCGAAACAAACGTTAGCGGCGACGTGCACGGGGCACTATTGGCCACTGCGCACCCGCGTGTTTCGTGCCGTTGCGTCACGCATATTTGCTGCCCAAACGGGCGGGATCGCTGAAATTTGATTACCAGCGCAGCGGAATCGTGCACACAGATCGCGTTTTTGTATCGTGCCGCGTCTGATCGGGATGCTGCAAGCCGGGCAGCCGGGCCGTAGTTTGTACCCATGAGGACTCCGCGTGACATCGAATGCTGGCTGACCGACAAGGACGGCGTACTTGTGCAGGGTGATGTACCCATTCCCGGGGCGGCCGACCTGCTCACGTGCTGGGTCGATACCTCCCGCCGTTTCTTGGTGCTCACCAATGACTCGAGCTTCACGGCCCGCGATCTGTCGGCGCGGCTCGACAAGGCCGGATTGATCGTCCCGGAAGAGAATCTGTGGACCTCCGCGCTGGCCACCGCCGACTTTCTGGCGAGCCAGCAGCCCGGTGCGCGCATCTACGTCGTTGGTGAGGCGGGTCTGGCGATAGCCCTGCACGACGCCGGCTTCGTGATGGTCGAGGACGATCCCGACTACGTGGTGATCGGCGAGACCCGCAACTACTCATTCGAGGCGATCACGCTGGCCATCAACCACATCATCGGCGGCGCGCGCTTCATCGCCACCAATCCCGACACGATCGGTCCCAGCGAGTCAGGTGTGCTGCCGGCCACCGGCTCGGTTGCCGCGCTGATCACCGCAGCGACGAACCGCCGCCCCTACATCGTCGGTAAACCCAATCCGATGATGTTCCGCAGTGCGATGAACCGCATTGAGGCACACAGTGAGACCACCGCGATGATCGGCGACCGGATGGACACCGACATCATCGCCGGCATCGAGGCGGGCTTGTTCACCGTTCTCGTGCTGACCGGAATCACCGGACGCAAGGACTTGGAGCGTTTCCCCTATCGTCCGAGCCTGGTGGTCGAGTCGGTCGCCGAACTACGCGCCATGATGTGAGCCTGCACTCGTCGCGTATTCGTCGATCACCCGGCCGATGGCCGAGCGTATGACATCCCGGGCCTGGTCGGCGGTCAGGCTTCCGATGAGTGTGCCCAAGGTGGCGCCGTCGCTCACCGCGATGAGTTCCAAGCCCGCGGCATCCGCGTCCGTCAGATCGGGGTCGAGTTGGACCAGCAGCGCTGCTGCGCGTTCGGCGGCGCCGGACTTCGCGGACGCCAGCGTGGCGGCGATCTGCGGGTCGCGGACGCTATCGGCGACGAACGAATAGAAGACCGCTGTGCCCGCCGGCGATGCAGAGGCGAGCGGGATCGGGTGGGTCAGCAGATCCCAGAGTTCGTCGCTCGGCGCTGCTGACGAGGTGGCCTCGTGATGGGCGGACTCGGCTGCGCTGATCATCAGGGAGGCGCTCGCCCGTATCAGTTCGTCCTTGGTCGTGAAGTAGTGCTGCACGCGTCCCACCGACACGCCAGCCTTGGCCGCGACCCCACGTATCGTGACGCCGCTGATTCCGTGTTCGATGATCACCCGCCACACGGCCAACAGAATCTCCGTGGCTCTCTGATCATGTCGCCGAGTCGAGTCCAGGTCGGTCATCTTGCCAGCGTAGCAATACAGAAGTATTGTAAATGGCAATACAGCCGTATTGGAGGCGAGGCATGAGACCTGCTACCGAGAGCACAGCGCACGCGTCCGACATGAACTCCGCCACACTGAGCACCGACTCCGCCGTTCGGACGAGCCACCGCAAGCGGCTACCTGCCAGCCGCCACAAAGCAAGCACGGTGCTCAAGATCGTCGCAATACTGATCGTCGGCGGGCTCGTCGTCGACAAGGTGCTGACGATAGTGGACCCCGCGCCACAGGTCGGGCGATGGAAGAGCGTCGAGGCGAAAGCCGCATATGCCGCCGCCTATGACCAGGCCATGGCAGCGTTGCCTGATCCCACTCGGATTCTCGACGTACAAACAGGCTTCGGGTCGGTCCGCGTATTGGAATGGGAAGGCATCGAGCATGGCGCGCCCGTGGTCCTGATTCCCGGACGAAGCTCGGGCGCACCGATGTGGATCGAGAATCTGCCGGACTGGATCGGTAAGCGAACCATCTACGCGATGGATCCGCTCGGCGATGCCGGGTTCTCGACCCAAAGTGTGCCGCTGACCTCCTTCGATTCGCAGGCCGAATGGATCGCCCAGGCACTCGACGGTCTGGGCATCGACCGGGCGCACATCGTTGGCCACAGCTTCGGCGGTGCGAGCGCGGCGGTCTTCGCTGTGCATCATCGGGACAAGGTCGCCACGCTGACCCTGCTGGAGCCGGTCCTGGTGATTGAGCCGCTACCCGTATCCGCGCTCTTCTGGGCCACCATCACGCTGTTGCCTGTGCCGCGATCGATGAAGGATCGCGCACTGGCCGAGATCGGTGGTACGACGGTGGCCGAAGTGCGCGAGCGAACTCCGATCTCGGTGATGATCAATGCGGCGTCCGACGGCTATGCCGCGGAGTTGCCACTACCGAAGCAGCTGACCGATGAAGAATGGGCGAGTCTGGATATGCCGATGCGGGTCGATATCGCCGGCACGAAGTCGTTGGCCGGGGCTCAGGACGCGGTCGACCGAATCAGCGACCTTCGTCCGCAGGCCACGGTCACCCTCTGGCCGGACGCCACCCACTCGCTGCCGATGCAAGAGCGCGCGACGCTTGATCCCGCGCTCCTCGAGTTCTGGCGGACGCACTCCTGAGCGGACCCGATGCTTTGGGTTGATCGTCCGGTCATGCCGGTGTAGCAGACGAATCATGACGCATACGCGCGGATCGCATCGGCCTCACTGGTGATCGTCGACTCATCCACTAGACCCGAACTGGTGACCACGGACACCCACGTGTCGAGACTGCTGGTCAGCGTGCCCGAATCGATGAGGCCGGACTGCAGATCGCTTGCCGCCTGATCTTTGAGCGCGGCCCAGTCGCTGTTCGCCTCGAATGCGGTGACCAGCGGATTGTTGCCGCCCATTCCGCCGCCCGGCATCCCACCACCTTGGCCACCACCTGACGGTTGTGCCCCGCTCGGCATGTCGGTGGGCATTCCTGACGGAGCCGCGCCGCCCTGCGGCCCACCACCTTGGCCACCGCCCTGGGCACCGCTCGGCATATCCGTGGGCATGCCGCTGGGCACATTTCCACCCTGCATATCCGATGGCATACCGCTCGGCATATTTCCACCAGGCCGGCCACCGTCACCACGGCCACCATTGGGGGTCTGACCGAATGCCAGATTATGATCCCACGCGACGATCCTGAATTTCTGAGTGGACGAATCCCAGAACAGATATGAATTATTGCCAGGTCCGTCGATGTCATCGGAGTTATTGATGAGCTCCTCGAAAGCCAGATAGGTCGCAAATGAGTTGAGATCGAGCAGATCGGGTAGTTGCGCGGCCAGCTCATCGGATGTCCCATTGTTCACCAGGTTGAGCAGCCGTATCAGCGGCGCGTAATCGTCGGGACCCGCCTCGATGTCAAAGGAACCGGAATAATCGCCATCGGCACCCAGCCAATTCCAGTTGCCGTCCGCCTCGGCCTTGTACAGCACCGAGTCACTGCCTGCGTCCGGGAAATTCTCGGTGACCCACTGCTCGTCGAGGTTCTGCACCACGAGCCTGAGCTGCGAGTCGCTGCCGTTGACCGAGAAGCTCGACTCCACTGCGTCCTCGCTCGCCAGTCCCGACGAGCGGAGCAGATCGAGCGCAACGGCCTCGTTGAGCGAAGTCGCGGTTGAATTCGCGCGGACCGTGAAATCGGTGAATCCATCGAGGTTGGCACCGTCGGTGTACTTGTCGAGCTTGATCCGCCAGGGCAGATCTTGGGGTGCAGCATCGGCGCTGATGCCCTTGAGCGACGAGTTGCCCTTGAGTTTGATTCCGACGTTGTCGAACTCGGTGCCATCGATGGCCACGGTCGCCGTCAGCCATTCCTTGTCTCCGGTGGATAGATAGTCCGCCAGCATCGCCGTCACATCGTCCTGATTGACCTCGACGCCGATCTGATGCACCTGCGACGAGTCGAAGACGGTGCCCGCCGTCAAGGCTGTCGCGGCCATTTGCGAAGAACTTGCCGAAACGCCGCCGGACGATGAGCAGCCCACCAGCCCCACAAGTGCCGCCAGCCCGAGCACCAGCGCATTGATCGGTCCACGTCGAATAGCCATTGCACGAGCGTCACCCAGCTGTCTATGCGGGATCTGTCGGACGACTATGTGCGAGCTGAGTAGGGATGTAGCGAGTCGCGTGAACACAGGCGGACTGCTCAGAAAACCGTCAGGTGGCCAGCCGCTAACCGAATCGACTTAGGTCTGTCTTGACCACAAATAGCTGACCCGGCTCGACGGGAACTCGTGCTCGGGAGGTGCTGGTTGCCGGGAAGCGATCCCATTTTGATCGGCGCGTTCGCGCCTCGGCCCTTCCTCGATCTCGGGAGAACAAGCAAGCTTGTTCTCCGCTCGACCTTCGTTGGGCCCGGATCGCGTCGGCAACCATGACCGTACGAGCACCACTGAGGTGATGCGCCGTCATCAAGCGAAGCGGCGTTCTCGAGTATCAGACCCAGCCGTGCTTGACCTTGCTCTGCTGCTCCTGAGCCTTGAACAAACCGAACCTGGGCAAGAACTTGTCCCAGTCGATCGAATGCGAGTCGAGTTCGGGGCCATCAATGCAGGCATGCTTGCGTACCAGTCTGCCCCCCACCTCCACGGGCACCATGCAGGCACCGCACATTCCGGTCGCGTCCACCATGATCGAGTTCAGCGAAGCGACGGTCTTGACCTCGTAGGGCTTGGTCAGATCGGAAACCGAGCGCATCATCATCGGCGGACCGATGGTGGTCACCTCGGCGATCTGGCGTCCCTCGCCGCGCTGGTTGGCGTCCAGCAGATCCTTGAGAGGGACAGTGACGAAGCCCTCGATGCCGAACGACCCGTCGTTGCTGGTATAGATGACGTCCAACTGGTCTCCGAAGGTGGCCTGCAGTTCGTCGACCCGCTCGCCCTCCCCCACCCAAAACAGTAGGTCGGCGCTGCGGAAGCCGGCGATCAACGTCACGTGATTGCCGAGCCGCAGGTTCTCCCGGGCGATCGGGTAGACCGGCGGCAGTCCGACACCGCCCGCGGTGAACACGACCGTCTGATCGGCGGGGATCTGGTGCAGCTCGCTGGGCTGGCCGAGCGGACCTGCGATGCCTTCGAGCCGGTCGCCCACCTGCATCGCATTGATCATCTTCGAGGTGCTGCCCATACCCTGCACAACCAGCACGATGGTGCCGGCCTCAGCGTCCCAATCGGCCAGCGTCAGCGGTACGAGTTCCCCCTGTGGCTCGGCGAGCACCCGGACGAATTGCCCCGCCTTCGCGTTCTTGGCGATCACCGGCGCATTAACCGTCAGCTCGACGATATTGGGCTGCAACTCCCGCCGTTCGACGATGGTGTTGGGCGCGCTCGCCATGTCGGTGAAGCGCTTCGCGCCGACCACCATTTCGCGAATCTGCTCGGCGGGTAGCAGCGACGCATCCCTGATCTCGCGAGCGGCGGCCTGGCCATCACCGGCCGCCTTCACCGCAGTCGAGCCACCACGCGCCGCATCGCCACCGGAGTAGACGCCGTCGATCGAGGTAGCTTGACTGCCCTCGGTGAGCTCCAGAGCGCCCGCGGTGGTGACGGTCAAGGACGGCTCCGAATCCCGGATGATCGGGTTCGCAGAGTTGCCGAGCGCCATGATCACCAGATCGACATCGACCGTTTCGCTGATGCCGGTAGCGACCGGACGACGGCGGCCCGACGCGTCCGGTTCGGCCAATTCCATCACGTCCAGCACAGCAGATCTCACGAAACCTGTCCGGTCGTCGCCGCAGAACTCGCTCGGCGAGCGCAGCGGGGCCAGTTCGATGCCCTCTTCCAGCGCGTGCGCCAGCTCCTCGACCCGGGCCGGCATCTCCTGACGAGTACGGCGGTAGACGATGGTCACCTTCCCGCCCAGCCGGCGCGCGGTGCGGGCAGCGTCCATCGCGGTATTGCCGCCGCCGACGATCATGACGCTCCTGCCACGGCATTCGGGCAGCGGCGTCTCGTAGTCGGCCCGATGGCCCTGCATGAGGTTCACCCTGGTCAAGAACTCGTTGGCGCTCATCACATTGAGCAGATGCTCACCGGGCACATTCATGAACCGCGGCAGACCGGCCCCCGAACCGACGAAGATGTGCGAGAAGCCGGCGCCCTTCAGTTCGGCGAGGGTCGCGGTCTTGCCGACGACGAAGTTCGTGACGAAGCGTCCGCCGAGCGCAGTGATCTTCTCCACCACATCGTCGATCAGGGTGTTGGGCAGCCGGAACTCCGGAATGCCATAGCGCAGCACGCCGCCGAGACGGTGGAACGACTCGAAGACCGTCACCGGATGCCCATCGGCGGCCAACAGGAACGCATTGATCAGGCCTGACGGTCCCGAACCTACGATCGCGACGGGTGGTTTGACGGCCAACTCCCAAGGATCAGGGGTATTCGCGTAGCGTGCAATGTTGCCGTCGGGATCGACCACCCGGTCACGCTGCGGCAGGAACCATTCCAGCTGGCCGATTTCGATCGGGCGCCCCGAATGCGCGCAGACCGACTGGCATTGGAGTTCTTGCGGGCAGACGCGTCCGGTGACATTGGGCAGCGGGTTGATCGACTCGATCAGATCGAGTGCCTCCCTGAAGTGTCCGGTACCCAGCAGCTGCATCATGTCGGGGATGGCCACCTGGACCGGGCAGCCGCCGCGCGGCTCCTTGCGTCCGGCGAGCAGCTCACCCAGCTGGCAGGGCTTGTCGGCGCATTGCTTGTCGCGCAACGCTTCCAGCCAGACCAGCAGATCGACCTCACGCTGGGTGTAGCCGATGTTCATATAGCCGAGATAGCCCTGGTTCACCAGCTCGAAATCCGCGCTGCGTTCGTCGGGCGTACGAATATAGGGTGGAATCGATGCACCGGCCGGCCAGTTCACCGATAGCCCCTTGAACACCGGGTAGCGGTCGGACAGGTAGGTATCCAAGGCCCGGATGAATTTGCGTTTGGCGCCCAGCGGAAGATTCCAGACGAAGCGCATCAGCACCATGGACGCATCGTTGCCGGCCAGCAACGAGGCCCACAGCGTCTTGGTGAACTCCTGCGACAGTTCCGGCTGCCGGAACTCGGCTGCGACCGCGCCCATGCCGTCCGAGATGAACATCTCACGGAAAGCACGCGGATTGGTCTGCAACCTGCGCCCGAGCAGATCCAACTGCCTGCGGTAGCTCTCGACGGCTCCCGAGCGAGCCAGTTCCTCCACCTCGGTGGCGGTTTCGGCGAGCGCCTGGGATGCCGTTAGATAACGGGTCAGATCATCGTGTGTCGTGGTCATGGCCGTCTCCTCAGTGGATGATCTCGGCGTCGCAATTGGCCACGACCTTGGCGATCCGCCGCCGCAGGTCATCGGTGGGCTGCACCTTCTCGAGCGCGCCCGGGATCAACCGTGCCGCGTCGCGTGCCTTGCCGTCGACGATCACCTTGGTGCGTTCGAAGAGTTCGGGCAACTCCTGCCAGCAGTTCTTGCAGTCCGTGCATTTCGGCACGTCTTCGGGATCGAGCCGGACGACGGGCTGGCCCGTCTCCTCCGCCGCCGGTGCGGCGACCGGCGCCGAGGCACCGAAACCACCGAATCCACTACCGAAGGCCATCACCGGCTGTGCGGCGGTCGAGGCCGCCAGTTCGCTCATGGCGCGGGCGATCTCGTCCATGGACGACTCGCGAGCGGCCATTGCGCCGTCGTAGCGCGACTGCAGATCGGCCAGATCGTTGGCGTGCAGCGTCTTCAGCCGCTCGATGTCGACGCCGGCCAGGTACTGCAGCAGCTGCCAATTGCGGCGGCGGCCCTCGACCATCGCCACGATGGTCCGGCTGACCTTGATCTTCACCAGCCGGTCGGCGCCATCGGTCGACCAGATGAACGGCACGTGGGTGGCCCGGTCGGCTTCCGGAAGGTCGATGTACTCCTCGACGGGCATCGCGATCGCGTCCTGATCGATCGGCAGCTTGCCAAACTGCTTCTTGAAGCGGACCTCTCCCAGCGCGAACTGTGCGGGCGTCAGCGGGAACTCCTTGAGTCGCAGCTCGCCCTTGTCGTCCACGTATTCGATGGTGTGGGTCGTCCACAGCTTGTCGGGATCGGGATTGCCGTCGAGGTCGAACCAGTCGCGCAGGCAGTCGCCCTTGCGGGGATCGTGCACGAACAGCGGGGCCATCCGCGATTCCACGGCCAGTCTGCCTCGCTGGTTGGCCACATTGTCAGCGATCCCGTTCTCACCTTGGCACGGCGTGTAGACGTCGAGCAGGGCCGCACCGTCACTGAAGTTCAGCATGTCCATGGCCGCCCGCAAGAAATGCCCCTGGAGTGCGGTCGCGGTCGAAGCCACGTAGGTGTTCGGGTGAAAGGCGGCCAAGATGGCGAGTTCCTTGCGGTCCTCGGTCTTGCCGGTCGCTGCCGCGCCGACCCGGGCCAGATCGGCATCCTGACCGGTGAAGCTGGCCGTGGACGCCTGGCCGCCGGTATTGGAGTAGCCACCGGTGTCGAGCACCATCATCTTGATGGGGGTGCTGGAGGCGAGAATGCGCGATAGCGCGCCGAAGCCGATGTCGTAGTTGGCACCGTCACCGCCGATGGTGAGCACCGTCGGCAGATAGGCCAGCTCCTCGTCGGTGAATTCGGCCCAGCCGAGGGTCGCGAGCTCTTTGTCGTGCACGGCGGGGTCATAGGCGTCGTCGAGTTCGAGGCGCGCCACCCGCAACGACTTGACAAGGTCGGCCGCCTTGGCGGCCAGTCCCTCGTAGATGCCCTTGGCCAGCGCCTGGGCGTCTTGGAAGAGACTGTTCACCCACGGGTCGGTGAAGGCGTTGTACGGCATCGTGGACGCGTAGACGCTCGAGCAGCCGGTCGAGTTCGCCACCACGGTGGTAGCCGGAGCCTTGCCGGTGGGGCCGCCCTCGAGCTGATAGAGACCCTTGTTCAGTTCTCCGATGGCGGTGCGAATGCGCCCGGCGCGCTCCGGCGAGTCGGCCTCGATCCCGCCGAGCTTGGCCGTCAACCCGTCGATGAGATCGGCGAGCAGCGCCCGCTGCTCGGATTGGCGTTTGGTGCCCAGCGCGTGGCTGGTGGCCATCACCATGCGGGTGCTGGTGACCTCACCGCAGCCACGGCAGCCGCCGTGGCCACCTGTCACCGCGTAATAGTTGGAACGGTCGAGGAAGAGCCGCTTGGTGTCACCGTCGGGCTCCACCGCATCGGCCGTGAACCGCGCCGGGGTGTTCGGCGACTTCGATAAGAACTCGAAGCCGCTCTCCAGCCGCGCCTCGATGTCCGGGGTCTGGTCGACGGCGGTCAGAGCACCCGGGCCGCAGACGTCAACGCATTCGAGGCAACCAGTGCACTTCCACGGATCGATGGTCACCGAATAAAGCCCGCCGTTGCCGGGCGTCTGCTTCTCGATCGCGTCGAAGAACGGACGCGTGCGGGCGACCGGGAAGCCACGCAACACCTCGACGACAGCCCCGAAATTGCGGCGCAGGTAGGAACCGCTGGCCGCCGGAACCAGTTCGTCGGCAGCCTTCGCGACCAGGTCGGCGAGCGGGCCGGCGTCCTTGTCCGCGCGATAATATTCGCGCACCCGCGAAGCGATGCCGTAGATGTGATCGCGCATCGCGGCCCGCTGCGGCTCGTTCACCTCGATCATCTCGACCGCTTCGGCGACCAGCGTGTGAATCTCGTGCACGGTGTTCGGGATCGCAGCATCGGGACAGGCCAGCGTGCACTCCATACAGCCGGTGCACAGCGTTGCATCGAAGATCGGCACCGTGCGGCGGAACATGCCTTTGTCCTTGCCGGCAGCTGTGCCGCTCGGCACGAATAGCCCGGAACCCGGGAAGACCGGTGACCGGCCGACCGTCCCTTCGCGGAACGGTTTGCCCATGATGCGCTCGTAGTAGTCGGCGTCGAAGAGATTGGACGCCGCGCACGGGCTGGGCGACATCGCCGACGACAGAGCCAATCCCCGCGAACTGGCCCGCGCCGGTTCAGCGTCGATGGCCAGGTAGGCGTTCTCGTCATAGGGCACCGGCATGACAGCGGTCAACCCGTCCTCGATCACTGCCATGTTGGACGACACGATCGAAGTGCCTTTGCGTCCGAACTTCTTGGAGATCTGCAGATAGACCTTCTCACGCAGCGCATCGACAGAGGTGCCGTGCGCAACCCGGTCGACCCCACCGACCACCGCCCCGATGAATGCGATGCCCATCATGCGGGTCTGTAGTTCAGGGGTCGGCGCGTGTTCCGCCGCGACCGAAAAGGCGTCGATGATGAAGAACTTGATCTGCTTGGCTCGAATGGTCGCGCGGGCGCCGGCCGGCAGCGCGCGCCAGGCCTGCTCAGGAGGGAGATTCGACTGCAGGATCAGCGTGCCCCCGGCCACTAGGCCCTTCAGTGGATCGGTGTGCTGGAAGACCTTGTGATCGGGTGACAGCACAACCTCGACATCTTCGAGTTCGGCGTTGGTGACCAGCACCGGCTCCGGGCTGAGCGTGATGTAGTAGTTCGTCGGGGCACCCGACTTCTCAGAGCCGTACTTCGGCGCAGACTTCGAGTAGAGCCCCAGCGCACCGGCGAGGATGTCGGTCATCAGCTTGCCGGTGGCAATAGTGCCGTAGCCACCCACCGAATGGAAGCGGATACGCAACGCGGATTCAGGGAGCAGCCGGGGGTTCTGGCCGACCGGCAGCGCCATCAGGGTGGTTTCCGGATAGGCGGCGGCCAGCTTGGCCTCCAACTCGCTGAACGAGTGCGAGGAGTCGTCACTGAAGAACGTCGATCCCAGGTAGACCAGCGGAGACGCGTTCTGGCCCGCCATGTTCTCGGCAGCGGCGATCAGGTCGCGCGGCTGGAGATCGTGGCCGCCGAGACCGAAAATCGCGCTCGTCGTGGCCGGGATCTGGTCGACCGGCTCGATACCCGGGAACCGTCCCGGATGATTCGCGTTCGCCGCGCCCCGGAACATCGCCTGGTCGACGAACTGGGTGAGCGCCATCTGATCGGAGCGCTCCATCACGGTGACGGCCTTCTTGCCGCGTAACGCCGCGACGACCTCGGCTTCCGGGAAGGGTTGCAGCAGCTTGACCGCTACCAGGCCCACCTTGAGGCCTCGGCTGCGCAAATACGGCATCACAGCGCGAATGTCGTCGCAAACCGAGCCGAGCCCGACGAAGACGTAGTCGGCGTCCTCGACGTCATAGCTGATCACCGGCGAATAGCGGCGTCCGGTCAGCTCGGAGTACTCGTCCATGGCCTGGCGGGCCAGCCTGGGCACCTCCGCAGCGAAATGCGTGCGGTGATCGGCGATGCCCGCCTGGAAATCCGGCTGGTTCTGCACCGGACCGGTCAGGCCGGGGTTGGTGGGATCGACCAATGCCGGTATGAGCTGTCGGGTGCCTTTCTGCCAGGCACCGAGCCACTGACGCCGCCATTGCGCCGCCAATTCGTCCGGGACGAATCGCAGCGTCTCGGCGACCTGCCGGCCGTCGTTGTCCGCCTCGACGGCGTCCGCGCGGGCGGCCAGCCAGTCACGTATTTCGTCCAGCTCGCGCAGCCCGAACTCGGCAGCCTTGCGGTCGATCCAGCGATTGAGCTGCCAGACGCGTCCCTTAGCACCGTAGATGATCTCTTGGGCCACGCTCGGGCAGGCGATCCGGCCCTGGGGGTCGCCGAGGTACTCCTTCAGCAGGGCTGGTTCGGGAAGCCTCGCCTCGGACAGCATGTGACTGGTGGCGAAGCCGTCCATGGCGTTGGCTACCGGGATCAGCGTCAGCGCCGAGGTGCGGTAGCTGATCGCGGCCAGGTCGGCGGCCTCTTGCGGGTTGGAGCCGAAGAACACCGTGTAGCCGGACGGCAGCAGCGCGTAGACGTCGTCATGGCCTGCCATCACATTGAGCGAATGCTTGCTGACCACCCGCGCAGCAATCTGTAGGACGAAACCGCCCACCTTCTTGCCGACGGTGACGAAGTGGGACTCCATCGCGTACAAGATGCCCTGGCTGGATGAGGCATTCGACACGAACGCCCCGCCGGTCAACGCCGCTCCGAGAGCTCCTGATTGAGCCGAATGCTCGCCCTCCGGCTCGAAGAAGAAGGGGTGCTTGCCCCAGACGTTCAGCTGACCTTCGGCGCGCGCCGCCTCGTAGATCTCGCTGATCTCCGTCGAGGGTGTGATCGGATACCCGATGACCCCGCCGCAGACGTGCTTCATGACATCGGCCACGGCCCCGTTGCCGTTGATCACCACGGGCGTGCCAGGATATCTTGCCTGGTCGGGCCGCACATCGGCCGGCTGCTTCAGGGACGCTGCCGTTTCCGAGTGTTCAGTGAGAGCCACGTCCTGAGTCACGCTGTCAGTCATTCTTCATTCCCTCGCCCATGCTGCGGTCACCCATGGCGGCTGCTGTCCAGCGACAACCATTGGCGCCATCGGCCACGATCACTCATCCCGAGCCCCGTTGGCATCCTTGTCGCCGAGGCGGTGATCGTAGTTCAAGCAGGATAGCCCCGCTGATACGTTCGCCATCTCGGGGGTCGGTCTCTCTCGGGAGTCGTGCTGGTCAACCGGGCGAGGTGGCCGCAGCGACCGCCGGATTCCCGTTGGGCCCTGAGGCCTCGGGGTTCGCACCTCGTGCAAGCTAGGCTCTGGCAATGCGCAGCACTCGGATCGCCGGCCCCGACGGCTATCGACCACAGACCGCTCGCCACCTCGCAGACGTTTGGGCAGATCCGGCTGAGGCCGATCTGGCGGTGCGAGCATGACCCGCCGACTGGCGGTGGTCGTCCCCGTCTTTAACGAGGCCTCCGGGATTCTGCCTACCCTTGATGCACTCGCCCGTCAGGACGACAACGATTTCGATGCGGTTTTCGTCGACAACGCGTCGACCGATGGCTCGGCGCAGGTCGTTGAGACGTTCATCCATCGCCATGGCCTGAGCCGCTGGCGGGTCGTCCACGAGCCGCAGAAGGGAACCGGAGCTGCGGCCGACAGCGGAATGCGTGAAGCGATCGCACAAGGCGCGCGGCTACTGGCCCGCACCGACGCCGACTGCCTGCCGCGCCTCGATTGGACGGCGTCGATCCGGCGCGCGCTCACTCCCGTGACCGACGGCGGCCTCGGACTGCGACTGGTCGGCGGCGAGTTGATCCCGCGCCGCGACGAGGGGCTGGGGTGGCCCACCCGGACGGCGCTACGAGGTGCGGTACACCTGGCCGAGGCGTTCGGACGCCTACGTCCCGGCAACCGCGATCCGGCCTACCAGGGCCCCTACATGATGGCGGCCGGCTGCAATGTCGGTATCACCGCCGAGCTCTACGAGAAGGCCGGCGGGTTTCCTCGCAGCCGGATCGAAGACCTTCATGAGGACCGCGCCCTGGTGAACGCCGTGCGTCGTCTGACCAGCGACTACCAGCGCCGCTCGGATGTGGTGGTCTACGCGTCCAGCCGCCGGGCGCAGGCATGGGGACTCACCAACACGCTGCTGTGGTACAAGGATCATGCCTATCGTCCCCCCGAGGTCGATATCCGCGATCCCGCGCTGGTCGATCGAATACCACGCAGATCGATCGTCGCCACCAGACGAAAGACGCGATCAAGCGGCGTCTCATGACAGATCTGGTGACCGCGGTACTCGCTGCCGCCGATGCTCATCCCGATCGACCGGCGCTGACGTCGGCGCGCACGACGATCAGCTACCGCGAATTGGCGCAGGGCATCCGAGCGACGGCGTCCGGGCTGCGAGCCGAGGGTATGCAGCACGGCGACCGGGTGCTCTTCTCGGTGCGCCCGGGACCGGACGCGGTCCGGCTCGCGCTGGGCATCGTGCTCGGCGGCGGTGTCGTGGTTTTCGCGGATCCGGGTGCGGGTGAGGCATTGTTCACATCCCGGACCAGGCTCGCCGCTCCCGGTTGGGTCGCCGCAGAATCCCTGCTCTATCTGGCTTCCAGCAGACCGCTGCGTCCGATCGCCCGCAGACGCGGACTCGAACTCGCACCCTATAGACAACTTATCCCGAATGCCCGGCACCTCTATGCCGGCCCGTGGCTGCCCGGCGTACCCCGTGGCGGCCTGCCCTTGTCGAGGCTCTTCGGCTATCCCATCCGGCCGGGTATAACCGACCAGCAGCCCGACCTGGACGACGAAGCGCTGGTGGTCTTCACCAGTGGCACCACCGATGCTCCCAAGGGCGTCGTCCACTCGCGTGGCTCGCTGGGCGCGGGGTTGACCGATTTCGCCGATGGTGTCGGCATCCGTGCCGGCCAGCAGGTGCTCACCGATCAGCTGATGGTCGGGGTACCCGCACTGATCGCGGGCGCACACTGGACGATCCCGCCCGCCGGCGCCAACCCTGGTGCGCGCCCGAGGCAGTACTCGAGGTTGCTTCCGCACACAAACGTGCTGTTCGCGGTACCGGCGGCCATGGACGCGATCCTGCGCGCGATCGAGGACTCCCCCGCACTGCGCCCCGAACACCTGGAGACCATCGCGATGGGCGGCGCCCCGGTGCTGCGTCCTCTGCTGGAGCGGCTGCACTCATGCTTCCCGGACACGTCGATTCGGGCCATCTATGGAATGACCGAGATCCTGCCGGTCGCGGTCGCGGACGGCGTGGCCAAGTTGCAGGCGTTATCCGGGGCACCAAACGGCGACCCGGTGGGCCGGCTGATGCCCAGCGTGAATGCTCGTATCGACGATGGCGAACTCGTGCTGAGCGGGCCAGGCCTGGCCCGCGGCTACCTTGCCGAGTTGCCCGACCCTCCGCTCACCGAGTTGCGCACCGGCGATTTCGCCCGCATCGACGGTGACGAGTTGGTGCTGCTCGGACGCAAGAAAGATATGTTCATCCGGGGTCAGCAGAACGTCTACCCCGGGCTCTACGAACCGCTGATCGCCGGATTGCCGGGAGTCGCCGGCGCCGTGTTGAGCGGGGTGCCCGACGACATCGGCGATGACCGGATCGTGCTGGTCGTCGTCCCCGACCATCAACCACCAGCCCGGCTCTGCGCTGACCACCCCGTGATCGGCGAAGTGGCGAAACGTTTGCCGGGATTGATGGATGCCGGGGCGCTGCCCGATCTGGTCCTTGCGATCGGCGAGTTGCCGACATCAGGACGCGGACGAAAGCTCGACCGAGAAGCCTTGAGTGACGAAGTCGCCCGGTATATGAAGGGTCCGCGAGGATCGTAGCGGAGTCCGAGGCGAGCAGATTCGCGGGTGGCGATCACCACCGTCGGTCCATGTCGGATCGCCTCTGAGGTCGAGCCTCCTGGGACAACGAATCTCCATCCTGGATGACCTTGACGAATAGTGGTAACTGGACAGTTACATCACTGACATCTCTCATTGCGAGAGTAGCTCCGAGATACGGGAGTAAAGGGCTGCAATCCGCACCATCGGGCGACGGTCAGCGGGCCCTTCCGTAATCTGCGTCCGTCGAATGAGGACCCCCATCGAAAGGAAACACAGATGGCGTCAAGAAAGCTCACTGCCGTGGCATTCATAGCCGCGGGTACGTTGGCGTTTACAGCTTGTGGAGCGCAGGTCGACAACACCGCGGCCAGTTCTGCCGGGGCCAGCGATTCGTTGGGAACCTGCGTCGACACGTCGGGTTCGTCCATCAAGATCGGCTTTGTGAACTCACTGTCCGGCACCATGGCGATCTCCGAGAAGACCGTCAGTGATTCGCTGCACATGGCCGCCGACGAAATCAACGCGGCCGGCGGAGTGAACGGTAAGACACTCGAAGTCATCCAGGAGGACGGTGCGTCCGAACCTACGATCTTTGCCGAAAAGGCAGAGAAGCTGATCTCTCAGGACTGTGTAGCGGCCGTCTTCGGAGGCTGGACATCGGCCTCCCGCAAGGCAATGCTCCCTGTCTTTGAAGAGAAGGACTCGCTCCTCTTCTACCCGGTGCAGTACGAAGGCCTTGAGGCCTCGCCCAATATCTTCTACACCGGCGCCACCACCAACCAGCAGATCATTCCGGCCATGGACTACCTGAAGTCGCAAGGTATCTCCAAGCTCTTCCTGGTCGGCTCCGACTACGTCTTCCCGCGGACCGCGAACAAGATCATCAATGCCTACGCCGCGGCCAACGGGATCGAGATCGTCGGCGAGGAGTACGCCCCACTCGGCCACACCGACTTCTCCACGATCGTCAACAAGCTCAAGGGCTCGGGTGCCCAGGCCGTCTTCAATACACTGAACGGCGACTCCAATGTCGCATTCTTCAAGGAATACAAGAATGCCGGTCTGAGCGCCGACTCGATGCCGGTGACCTCGGTTTCCATTGCTGAGGAAGAGGTCGGCGGAATCGGTCTCGAGAATGTCGAGGGACAGCTCGCCGCATGGAATTACTTCCAGACGCTGGACAGCCCCGAAAACGCCAAATTCGTCGAGGATTTCAAAGCCAAATATGGCCAGGACCGCGTGACCTCCGATCCAATGGAGGCCGCCTACACCTCGCTGTATCTGTGGAAGGCGATGGCTGAGAAGGCCGGCGGTTTCTCCACCGAAGACATCACTGCCGCGGCAGACGGTGTCACTTTCGACGCCCCCGAGGGCACGGTCACGGTGAATGGTGACAACCACCACATCTCGAAGACCGCGCTGATCGGCCGGATCGAATCCGACGGCCTGCTTCACGTCGTGTGGACTTCGGGCAGCCCGATCGAACCGGATCCCTTCCTCAAGAGCTACTCGTGGTGGCAGGGCTGATCCACCGCGGATACCCGATCACCTGACTCGAGTCCGCGGGTGCGGCGCCTCGGCCCACAGCAGGGCACCGCACCCGCTTCTCAGGCTCCGGCTCACTATCGAAAGGCATCGCGATGGATGTGGTCATCTCCCAACTCCTCGCCGGGATTTCGCTCGGATCTGTGTTGTTGCTGGCATCACTGGGTCTCTCGCTGACCTTCGGGCAACTCGGCGTGATCAACAATGCGCACGGCGAGTTCATGATGGCCGGCGCCTACGCCGCCTACATCGTGGCCGGACTGATTCCCTATTCGGGTATCTCGCTGCTGGTGGCACTGCCGGTCGGGTTCATCGTCGGCGGGCTGCTGGGTGCGTTCCTGCAAGTGACCTTGATCTCCCGAATGCGGGCGCGGCCGCTCGACACGCTGCTCGCCACCTTCGGAGTCGGGCTGGTGCTCCAGCAACTCGCCCGTGACGTCTTCGGCGCACAGCCCGTGTACGCGTCCACGCCCGGCTGGTTGAGCGGACCCGTGCGGATCTTGGGCGCCGAGGTGCCTGCGACCAGGGTGTTCATCCTGCTGGTTGCCATCGTCTGTGTCGTGGGCCTGTACCTGGTGCAGCAGTTCACTCCACTCGGACGCGAGATACGGGCCACCGTTGAGAATCGCGACCTGGCCGAGACCTCGGGCATCTCCACCGGTTTCGTGGACATTCTCACCTTCTTCATCGGTTCGGGAATCGCCGGGCTCGCGGGCGTGGCGCTGACGTTGATGGACGCCATCTCCTTCGACTTCGGCACCGGATACATCGTGGATGCCTTCCTGGTCGTCGTCGCGGGCGGCGTCGGTCAGCTCAAGGGCGCCGTCATCGCTGCCTTCGGTCTGGGCATCACCCAGGCCTTCCTCGAATACTGGACGGACGCCTCTGCCGCGAAGGTGATCGTCCTGCTGCTGGTCGTCCTGCTGCTGCAATTCCGTCCCCAGGGCTTGGTCGCGGTCCGTACGAGGAGCCTGGCATGACAACCGTGTTGACCTTCTTCAAGAAATCGTCGCTGTGGATCTGGCTGGCGATCGCCATCGTCGCGATCGTCGTCGCTCCGCTGCTGCTGAGCGGCTTCCGGCTAGGCCTGCTCGCCAAATACATCTGTCTCGCGATGGTCGCGGTCGGAGTAGGGCTGGCTTGGGGCCAAGGCGGAATGCTGACATTGGGCCAGGGCCTCTTCTTCGGGCTCGGCGGCTACCTGATGGCCATGCATCTCAAGCTCGCGGATGCCGGCCCAGGCGGTGTACCGGACTTCATGTCGCTCTACGGCAACGGCGAGCTTCCCGCGTGGTGGGAGCCGTTCCGCAGCCCGATCGCCACGCTGATCCTCATCCTGGTGATACCCGCAGCCGTCGCTTTCCTGCTCGGCTGGGCAGTCTTCGCTCGTCGTGTCCGCGGCGCCTATTTCGCGATCCTGTCACAGGCACTGGTCGCGGCCTTCTCACTCTGGCTGGTCAACCAGGGCACCTCAACCGGCGGCTTCAACGGCATCACCGACTTCAAGGGCTTCTTCGGATACAGCCTGAAGGATCCAGCCAACAAGCGGCTGCTCTATTTCATTGCGGCAGCGGTGCTGATCGGCATGGTCCTGATCACCAGGCAGATCATGCGGTCACGCTTCGGTGAACTCCTGATCGCGGTCCGCGACCAGGAGAACCGAGTGCGTTTCCTCGGCTACAACCCGGCAATGATCAAGACCCTCACCTACACGATCGCCGCCGTCTTCGCGGCCATCGGTGGTGCCCTGTTCGTACCGATCGTCGGCATCATCTCGCCCAAGGACGTCGGGGTCACCCCCTCGATCATCTTCCTGGCCGGAGTGGTGATCGGCGGCCGGACGACCCTGCTCGGCCCGGTCCTCGGCACGATTGCGCTGCGGTTGATCGAAACCAACCTCTCGGAGACCTATCCGGGATTCTGGACCTACTTCCAAGGCGCATTGTTCATCCTCGTGATTGCGTTCCTCCCGCAGGGGGTCGCCACTGTGGGCCCGTGGGTGAAGGGACTCGTCGACCGCTACCGGTACCGCAGAACCAGGACCCCGGCTCCCACCCGGGAGCTTCCGGAATCCACGGATACACCTCAACTGGTGGGAAGGGCCTCGTCATGACTCCCAGACCCGACTTCAAGGCGCTGGAGCAAGCGATCGCAGCCCCGCCCGGGGAATTCCGGCGCGACTATCTGCAGGTCAAAGATCTGCGCGTCAGCTTCGACGGGTTCGTCGCAGTCGACGGCGTCGACCTGGTCGTCACCTCCGGCGACCTCCGTTTCCTCATCGGACCCAACGGGGCGGGCAAGACCACCCTGATCGATGCCATCACGGGGCTGGCCAAGGCGACGGGATCGGCGAGCTTCGGCGGCGTCGAACTGCTGGGCCTGCCTTCGCACAAGATCGTCCGGGCCTCGATCGGACGCACCTTCCAGACTGCGAGCGTGATCGAGGAACTCAGCGTGCTGCAGAATCTCGACATCGCCGCCGGATTACATCGCAAACCGCGCGAACTGCTTGGCCGCCGCAAAGGCATCCCCGAGGCAGTGCAGATCGCGATCGAAACGATCGGGCTGGCTGGCCTGGCGACCGCGCCGGCCGGAGTTCTCGCGCATGGCCAGAAGCAATGGCTCGAGATCGGCATGCTGCTCGTCCAGGATGCTCGTTGCCTGCTGCTGGACGAACCAGTGGCCGGTATGAGCGCCGCCGAACGCGACCAGACCGGAGAACTGCTGAAACGCATCGGCGAGCAGCGAACGGTCGTCGTGGTGGAACACGACATGGAGTTCTTGCGCAGCTTCGCCGATTCGGTGACTGTACTGCACCAGGGCAAGGTGCTCGCAGAAGGCACGGTCGCGCAGGTGCAAGCCGACCCGAAAGTCGTCGAAGTTTACCTGGGAGAGTCTGATGCTTCAGCTTGATTCGGTCACCACAGGCTACGGACGAGTGTCGGTTGTCTTCGATGTCTGCCTCGAGGTTCCGGACGGTCAATTGGTGGCGGTGCTCGGCAACAACGGGGCAGGCAAGACGACCCTGCTGCGTGCAGTCATGGGGCTGCTTCCGGTGCGGAGCGGCTCGATCGTCTTCGACGGCACCGACATCACCAAGATGACCACCAACAAGAGGGTCCGCAATGGCATCTCCTACGTTCCGCAGGGCCAGCAGTCGTTCGGGCAGTTGACCGCCCGGGAGAATTTGTTGCTGGTCGCCGCTCGGCACGGCACGGCAGGAGCGAGACGGATGGCTGAGGCCCTGGACCTTTTTCCGGCGCTGCGCGAGTTGCTCGGACGCAGGGCAGGCCTGCTGTCCGGGGGACAGCGTCAACAATTGGCAATCGCCCGGGCGCTGATCACGGGCCCGCGACTCATGGTGCTTGATGAGCCGACCGAGGGCATTCAGCCAAATGTGGTGGCCGAGATTCAGGCGGCGATCTCAGCGATGATGAGCGACTCGGGCATTTCGGTGCTGATGGTGGAGCAGCACGTCGGCTACGCTCTGAAGACGGCCAGCGCATTCACGGTCCTCGCATCCGGACGAGTGGTGAGCACCGGAACCGGTGGCGCGGACGCGGTAGTCCAGGCGCGCGAAGCGATGGCCCTGTAACGACGAGGACCTGCCGGCCGGACCGCTGGCCCGTTTGAGGAGAGGCCGATGCTGAGCACGATGTGGAGTATCAACGTCATTTTGGCCCTGATATTCGCCGGCGCGGGCGCCATGAAGCTGCTGCGCAGCAAGCAACAACTCAGCGTAAGCCCGGGGATGGGCTGGACGGACGGCTATTCCGCCACCACGATCAAGGTTATTGGCGCCGCCGAGATCGCCGGCGCACTCGGCCTCGTCTTACCCATGGCCTCGAACATCGCGCCGCTGCTCACCCCGCTCGCCTCGTGCGGCTTGGTCATCGTCATGACCGGCGCGGTGGCCACACACGCTCAGCGTCAGGAGAACTTCACCACCCCACTGCTTCTCGGCGTCCTTGCGCTCATCTCGGCCGTAATCGGTTTCATCGTCGTACTCGGCTGAGTCATTCCCAGGGTCGCTTCCAAAGCGGGCCCGGCGACCGGAGCCGCCGTGCCAACCGTGACAGAATCGACCCATGGCGATCACAGCTGACAGCCCGCACCCACTGCTTCCCGCCCTCCCGGGCGAGTTGGCCCGATTGGCCGAGGGCGTCACGTTGCCCGACCCGATGGACGCTCCCGCACTTCGGTGGGGCATCATCGGCGCCGGCGGCATCGCGAAGACCTTTGCGCACGATGTACCGGCCCACACGCGTTCGCGCATCGTAGCGGTGGCCGCCCGGGATCTCGACCGGGCCACGAGATTCTCGCGCGAGTTGGGTGTCGGCCGAGCCTATGGTCGCTACGAGGAACTGGTCGCCGATCCCGACGTGGATGCTGTCTACGTCTCGACAATTCACCCGCTGCATGCCCAGCACGCGCTGCTCGCGCTGCACGCCGGCAAGCCCGTTCTGGTCGAGAAGTCGTTCACCATGAACGCGGCGCAGGCCCGCGAGGTCGTGGACGCCGCACGACTGGCCGGACTGTTCGTCATGGAGGCGATGTGGAGCCGACACCTGCCTCATTACCGCGTCATCCGCAGCATCATCAAAAACGGCGGGCTGGGACGAGTCGTTTCCGCACAGGCCGACCATGGGCAGTCTCTGCGCCATATCGCGCGCCTCGTGCAGCCGGAACTGGGTGGCGGCGCGTTGCTGGACCTGGGGATCTACCCGGTGTCATTCCTACACGATGTTCTGGGGGCTCCCGCATCGGTAACCGCCGTCGGCCGACCGATAGACGGCGATTTCGGGATCTCGAAGTCATCGCGACCGGTGCGTATCGATCAAGGCATCGCGGCTGTGCTGCGCTCGTCCCCGGCCAACGACGCCACCGGGCGCGGCGGTGTGGGCCCCGGCGGGGCGCTCGGGGTGGCGCGCTGCAATTTGGATGGCCGCTCCGCCACCTCGGCCGAGATCGTCTTCGAGCACGGTGCGCTGGAACTGCCCACCCAGTTCTACCGGCCCGGTGTGCTGAGGCTGCGTAGCTTCCCTGCGAGCGGCCCCGCCGATGGCAGCACCGTCGACTGGGACGCGACCGTACCCGCAGGATTCCAGTACGAGGCCGCCGAGGTGGCCCGATGCCTCGCCGCTGAGGCCACCCAATCGGCGGACATGACCTGGCAAGACACCGTGGAGGTCATGGAGATCCTGGACGCCATCCGTGCCCAGGTGGGCATCGTCTACCCATGGGAGTGAGAGTGGGCCGGGTGCAAGGAAACCACAAGAACCAGGACCCTCCAGACGCTACGTGAGTTCCCGTGGTGCGATCATCTCGACGGAGTTCTCGTCGAGCAGGCCCACTTCGTGGAAGGCCAGCTCCTCAACTGCGGACGCAGCCTTCTGGGCCGCGGCATCGATGAAACCCTGACCTGCCGTGATGCCTGGGTCGAGCCAGTCGTCCCAGAGCTCGGCAGGCAGCACCAGCGGCGCGCGGTTGTGAATCGCCGCCGCCTCGCCGGGCGCGTCGATCGTCAGGATCGCGCCTGTCAGGATCCACTCGGATTGCGGGGCGGCTCTCCACCAGCTGAAAATCCCGGCCAAAGCCAGCAGCACATCGCCCTCGTCATGGAAATAGAAGCGCCGGTGTCTCTTGCCACTGCCCAGGGTCTCGTAGTACCCGAGGGCAGGGAAAATCGCTCGATGGCCGGCCACCGCATCGCGCCACATCGGCTTTTGCGTCACCGTCTCGGCAACCGCGTTGAAGGTCGGTCGTTTCATCGTCAGCGTCTTCGACCAGCTCGGTGTGAACGGCCAGCGCCCCGGCCAGCAGCGGCGCCTACGCTCGCCATCGCGGACCGATTCCACGACGAGTGGGACCCTCGGCTCATCGGCACCCAGATCTTCAAAGAGCGGGCGCGCGTTGAACGTCTGATCCACGGACGGACCGACGTCGTCGACCTGAAAGAGGTCGACGATCGACGCGGTGTCGGCAGTCACGTAGCGGCCACACATGACAGGTCAGACTACTCGGCCACGATCATCGCGGAATAGTCCTCCCCCATGGGTGTGTAACAGTCCACGAAATCCTCGAGGGTGGGCAACGCGCTGCCTGTGACGGTGGCTTCCAGCCGGTCGAGGTACCACTCCCAGCCCGGACCGACTTCTGGGACGGCCTGCAACTCGATGTCTTCGTGCCGAAGCGTGAGGTCGGTCATCCCGTTGCTTTCGCGCAGTTCGATCGTCAGCTGCCAATGGCCGTAGCTGTCGGTCACACTGATACCCAATCGCTGCGGCGGATCACAGACCCGGATCTCGCAGGGAACGGCCGGCACCGGCGCTGCCTCGGCGTTCATCGTGAGCATGACTTGCCCGGACGAGGGATCGCCGCGCCAGCTGCCGAACCATCGCTCCAGACGATCGGATTGCGCCAACGCCTGCCACAGTTCGTCGGCCCGCGCACCGATCCGGCGCGTCAACACGAGAGTTCGCCGAGCGCCATCGAGTCTTCCGCTTACCTTCGTCATGGCAGTGCCCGCCTTCCAGGCCGCATCGTCAGAAACCGAAGCCATCCGATGAGACTACCGCTTTGACCCTGCAATCCGGTGACCGCAGAGCAGCGCGCCCGCGCTTGGGTCGGCCGTTCCGCCTACTCGGACGGCTCCGTGGAATGCACGGTGCGGCCGAACCCGTCCGGCTCCGAGACCCGCGTCCTGGGGAGCTGGGTCAACACCCTGTGAACGAAGCGGAGCTTGTCGGCCACCTGCTGGCTGATCGTGAACGGATAGAGGTCGGCCTCCCCCATCGACCGGTTGATGCGATTGAAGAATGCCGATACCCACTGCCAGTCATCCATCAGCGCGTCGAAGTCGTCGGCGCCGTACCGGCTGCGGGGACTTACCGCCAATGGCAGCGCGGGCAGAACATCACGACCTGGCACAAGTTCCATGCCTGCTGACGCAGCCGTGCTGAGCGTATCGGTGATGTGCAGGTAGTGCGCAAAACACTCCGCGAAGTCTTCCCACGGGTGCATCGTCGCATACTCCGAGATGAAGGAGTCGTGCCAGCCTTCGGGTGCCCCGTTGGAATAGTGCCGGTCGATTGCCGCGCTGTAGGACGCCCGCTCGTCGCCGAAGAGTTCGCGGCATTCGGTGATCCAACCCGTCTGCTCGACCAGCACCCACTCGTAGTAGTGGCCCACTTCGTGCCGGAAATGGCCCAGCATGGTGCGATAGGGCTCACCGAGTTGAACCCGTAGCCGCTCACGGTAGGCGTCAGACGTCTCCGCAAGATCGATGGTGACGATGCCGTTCTCATGACCGGTCGTGACCTGTTGGTGCTCCGACGACAACAGGTCGAATCCGAGCCCCCCGTCGTCCTCGAAATACGGGTCGACCGGCAATCCCAGCGAATTCAGCTGGACGAGCAGCCGCCGCTCCGACTGAGAGGCATCTGCCAGCCGATTCAGCGCCTCCAGGTCTGCGTCGTTGGGCCGAGTGCGGATGATACGGCAGCCGAAACACTGCCCCGTCGAGCTGTCGCCGTCCGACAACCAGTTGCAGCCTCGATCGCGGTTGATGCACAGATGCCACAGGCGGTTGGCGACATGCAGATCCGGGCCGTTGATCGCGACCATCGTGCCCGACAACGCGTGATAGGCAACCTCGGCACCGCAACTGTCGCAGCGCAGGTCTTCCAGATAGAGCAGCCCGCTGCAACCCGGGGTAGGACAAATGAGCAGTTTCATAAGCACGCAATCTACATAGCGGAAAACTCGAACGTCGTGATCTAGCCTATGATGCATAGCTCCCGAGACGGGCTGTCCCAAAAGCAAGGAGGCAGGGATGCGCACCTACGACTGTGATGTGGTTGTTGTGGGCGGCGGTTCAACCGGGGCGGGGGTCGTGCGAGATGTTGCGATGCGCGGCTACTCGACGATCCTGGTCGACCGCGCAGATCTTGGCCAGGGCACGACCGGCCGGTATCACGGGCTGCTGCATTCGGGTGGACGTTACGTGGTCAGCGATCCACATTCGGCG
>NZ_JAVTWX010000122.1:0-29452 GCF_032229645.1 Brooklawnia sp. | reverse complement strand
GCCTGAAAGGACCAGCCATGCTCATCGGATTGCACGAAGCACTCGACTTTGCCGAGAAGAGGAACGTCGGCATAGCAGCCGTCAACACGCCCTTCTTCGAAGGCCTGCTCGCGACCATCGATGTGGGCGAGCGTACCGGTGTCCCGATCATCTTGCAGTTCGCGCAGGTGCACGAGGGCATCGTCAGCATTGAAGACATGGGGCCCGCGATGGTCGAACTGGCCAAACGCTCCGAGGCCCCTTTCATCCTGCACGTCGATCACGGCGAGAACATCGACTACATTCGCACCGGTCTCGACATCGGATTCAACTCCTGCATGATCGATGGCTCGCATCTCGGCTACGACGACAACGTCCGCGTCACCCGCGAGGTCGTCGAGATGGCGGTCGAACGCGGCATCGGTGTCGAAGGCGAGATCGGGATGATGACCGGCAACGAGAACGGGGATCCCTCGCAGGGCTTCGCGGATGAGTCTCTTTATACCGATCCCGAGGTCGCGGCCGCTTTTGTGCAGGCTACCGGCGTGACCTGCCTGGCCGCTTCCTTCGGAACGGTGCACGGTATGTACCGGCGCAAGCCCGAGCTGAACTACGGATTGATTTCTCAGTTGCGCACCGCCACCGGCATCCCGATCGTCATGCACGGCGGATCGGGCTTGTCGGCGGGCGAATACCAGGAGTGCATCCGGCACGGCGTCCGCAAGATCAACTACTACACCTACGCCGCCAAGGCCGCGTATGACGCGATCCGGCCGTTGCTGGATGACGAGAACGTCATCCTCTTCTCCAATCTCGCAGCCGCCGCCCGCAAGGGTGTCGAGGCGGATGTCGAGACTTTCGTCAAGATCCTCAGCTCAACCGGCGCGTAAGACAACAGGAGACCACCGATTATGACCGTCCATCACGCCACACTCAGCCTTACTTCACACGGCGGCGCTCCCAGCTTCATCAACGTCACCGACCAGGTCCGGCAGGTCGTCACAGACAGCGGTATTACGAATGGACTGTGCGCAGTCATCTCACCGCACACCACCTGCTCGGTCTACTACGACGAATGGGTGCATGACGAATTCGAGGATGGCACCGACTACCTGCAATACGACCTTAATCAGGTGCTCACCAAGATCATCCCGACCCAACGTGAATTCCCGCCCGCTGAGGGCTACAACTACCCGGGAATCAAGCACTTCGAGGAGGTCGAAACCTGGCCCAGCGCCAAGGAGTACCTGCCCGGCGGCGATCGCAGCCAACTGCTGAACGCCGATGCTCATCTGAAGTCCAGCGTGATGGGCAGCAGCCAGGTCTTTCCGATCATCGATGGGCTCCTGGGGTTCGGGGTCACCGGCTATATCTTCTTCGCCGATTGGGACCGCGCTCGCGCCCGCACCCGCAAATGCCAGGTGACCATCATCGGAGAATGACCGGCGAGTGGGTTCAGCCACGCCAGTCGCACCAAGGAAGGAGACACGCACCGCCGAGTGAATTGCACCTCCGAAGAGGCCACGTGCAATAGAACTCACCATTTCTACAAAGTCTTTTGATCCCTTTCTTAGGAGTACCAATGGGAGACAACCCCGTGATGCGGGGCATCAGCTGGTTCGCCGAGCACTTCATTGGATTGTTCAACGAAGCGGCCACCCAGTTCGCCGGTCTGGTAACCGGCATTCTGCCCCTACTGATGGTCATGTTGACCGCCATGTATGCAATTACAACCTGGATCGGCGAGGAGCGTGTCACGCACGCCATCCAATGGGCCGGACGATGGGCGATCACCCGCTACACGATCATGCCGTTCCTGGCCATGCTGCTGTTGACCAACCCGATGGCCTATACCTTCGGACGCTTCCTGCCCGAACGCTATAAGCCTGCGTTCTACGACTCGACCGTCTCGTTCTGCCACCCGATCACCGCACTGTTCCCGCACGCCAATGCTGGCGAAATCTTCGTTTGGGCGGGAGTCTCGGCCGGCGTTCAACAGGCAGCTCCCGACAAGTACGCGACTCTGGCCATCTTGTACTTCCTGGTTGGCCTCATCGTCATTCTCATCCGCGGTATCGCCACTCAGTGGATGACCGGAATCCTGATCAAGCGCGGTGGCCATGAAGAAACCTTCAAGCGCTACGACGAGGCCTACGCAGAAGGTCGAATCCAGGGGGTCACAGAATGAGCTACCAGACGATCAAAGTCGACAAGGGTTCGGGTGGCTGGGGTGACGGCCTCGTCCTGACCCCAACTGACCAAAGACACATCGTCTTGTCAGTCACAGGCGGCGGTGTACACCCGGTCGCAGCCAGGATCGCCGAACTCAGCGGCGCCGAAGCCGTGGACGGCTTCAAGAACCACGTGCCCGATGAGGAGGTACTGGCCGTCGTCATCAACTGCGGCGGTACCGCTCGCATCGGGGTCTACCCGAAGAAGCGGCTGCCAACGATTGACATCTACCCGGGATCGCCGACCGGTCCACTGGCCCAGTACATCACCGCGGACATCTTCGTCTCCGATGTCGGCGTCAAGCAGATCGGTCTCGCAGACCAGGCCACTGCAGCTGCCTCGGCGAGCGCCACCGCAGCTGCCGCCGAAGCCAACAGCTCATCCCCGCAGGGCACCGCCGGGGCTACCACCACCGCCGAGCGTCCGAAGACCGTCAGCCAGACGCAGGCGGAAAAAGGCGGCCTGATGTCGTGGGTGGTGAAGTTCGGCAACTTCATCGGCTACATCATCAACACGCTGCTGTCGTCTGGACGCCAGGCACTGCAGATCATCCTGCAGACTGTGTTGCCGTTCATGGCCTACGTCGGCCTGTTGATCGGCATCGTGAACTACACCGGTATCTCACAGGTCTTGGCCCAAAGCGTCACACCGCTGGCCAGCAGCCCGCTGGGGTTGCTGCTGTTGAGCTTCATCGTCGCGATCCCGGTACTCTCGCCAATCCTCGGCCCGGGAGCAGCCATTGCCCAGGTGGTCGGCGTGCTGATGGGCACCCAGATCGGTGCCGGCGCCTTGCCCGTGCAGTATGCCCTGCCGACACTGTTCGCTATCGATGGCCAGGTGGGCTGCGACTTCATCCCCGTCGGCCTGTCACTCGGCGAAGCAAAGCCCGAAACGGTTTCGGTCGGTGTCTCTGCGGTGCTCTTCACCCGTATGGTCACCTCGCCCATCGCCGTGGCGATCGCCTATCTGGCGTCGTTCCTCCTCTGACCAGTCATGGTGGACGCCGACGACCCCGGCGTCCACCCACCACATGAAGGAGTCTCACCAAGATGTCAACCACACTCTGGACGACCACGATCGCGCAAGTAGGCGGTGAAGCCGGCGAGATGATCGATGCCGGCGTGCTGATCCTGTTCGGCGACCCCGTTCCGCAGGCGCTCGCCGACATCAGCATCGTGCACACCGGCGCGAGCGCAGTAAGCCGCGCTCTACAGCCGGGCGATGTCTTCGAGTTCGCCGGGCGCTCGTACACCGTAGACGAGGTCGGCGGCCACGCTATGACGAACCTGATCGACCTCGGGCACATCGTCCTCTACGTCAACCAACCCGATCAGAAACTCCTGCCCGGAGCGATCAAGGTAACCGGGCCCGTGTTCGACGTCCCCGCCGTGGGCGAAACCATCTCGTTCGTCGGAGCCTGAGATGTCGACGCCAGACTGGAGATTCCCGGCCCTTCTCATCACGGCGATGCTATTGGCGATGCTTCTCACCTACTTCCAGCAGCAGGCCTATTCCCGCGAGCTCAACCGAACTCTGGACCGGGCCAGCGGCGATCATCTGATGCTCGTCTCCGGCCGTGGCCGATCGTTCCGCGGCGGCGCCATCGTGATCATGGTCGTCGACGTGGTGCACCGCCAGATCGTGGCAGCCTCCGCGATGTCCGGACTGACGGTATTCGCCCGGTTCCGTCCAAGCCCACGCCTGCTCGGCCCGCTGGACGACGCCGAACAGCGAGTCAGCGGCCGGCAAATCCGGGCAGCGGTTCAGATGGCCGCTGCGCAAGTCCACCAACCCACCGGGCCGGATAGCGGCCCGGCCCGCACCACCAGCGCGCCCCGCACCATGCGTCGGCGCCTCGTCTCATCATTCAACTCCGAAAGGACGATCTCATCATGAGTTACACCAAGGGCCTCCTCGAGCGTGAAGCCAAGCTAGGACGGCCGGTCTATGTCGGCGTTGTCGGTGCCGGCCAAATGGGCACCGGGCTGATCTCCTCGATCCAGAATGCGCCCGGCATGTGCGTCGCAGCCGTTGCCGACATCTTCATCGAGAAGGCCGAATCCGCAGTGCGGGCTGCCGGCCGCGATGACATCGTGGTGGCTGAGGACGACATCGACGCTGCCATCAATGCCGTCGAAGCGGGCCAGGCCACAGTCATCCGCGACGGTCTCAAGATGCCCGAACTCCCCGTCGACATCGTGGTCGAGGTCTCGGGCGTCCCTGAGATCGCCGCTCAGATCGCCTATACCTGCATCGCCCACAGCAAGGATGTGGCGCTGATGACCGTCGAGGCCGACATCACCGTGGGCGTGCTGCTCTCCAGCATGGCCAATGCCGGCAACTCCGTCTACACGGTCATGCGCGGCGACGAGCCCGTCGAATGCCTGAAGCTGGTGGAGTACGCCGAGGACCTCGGCCTCACCGTCGTTTGCGCGGGCAAGGGCAAGAACAATGTGAATATCATTCACTCGGTGCCCGAGGACAACGTCGCCGAAGCAGAACGCAAGAAGATGAGCCCACGGATGCTCACCGAATTCACCGACGGCACCAAGACCCAGCTCGAGATGACGGCGCTATCGAACGCCACGAATCTCCCGATCGAGGTCGATGGCATGCATGGCCAGCAGATCCCGCTCGCCCAACTGGCCGAGAAGCTGATTCCGCAGCAGGATGGCGGAATTCTCTCGTTTGAGAAGGGCGCGGTCGTCGAGTACGTGACCGGCGATGTCGCCCCCGGCATCTTCGCTATCGTAAAATCGGAATCCGAGGTCGTCACCGCGGAACTCGACTACCTCAGGCTCGGTAAGGGCCCCTACTACCTGTTCTACCGGCCGTGGCACATCGCCTCGATCGAAGCTCATCTGTCGATCGGCGAGGCCATCTTGAACCGCCGGGCCGATTTCCAGTCGCGCTACGTCTGCACCGAGGTCGTTGGGCGCGCCAAGTTCGACCTCGAGGCCGGTATCACACTCGAGGGGATGGGCGAGCACCACTTCTACGGCTGGGCGATTCCAGCCGAGAAGGCCCGCGAGATCAAGGGTGTGCCGATCGGTCTGCTGCAGCACAGCAAGCTGAAGGTCGCCAAGAAGCAGGACGAGATCATCACGTACGACGACCTCGAGATCGATGAAACCCGCCCGATCGTTGCAATGCGTCGTCTCCAGGACGCCATGGTCGCCCGAGGCGTGATCGGCGGCTGATCGGCGCCGCAGCTCGAAGCAATGCCGGTGGGGCTCGAATGAACTGGGTTCGGGCCTCACCGCCATTCCTACCTCAGCACGCCATAGCCGGACCGAGATTCCGTGCGAATGGATCGCAACTATGATCGGGTGTGGCTCACCTAGAGCCGGAATCGTATCGCTGGCCCGCCCCGGCGTGATCAAGGAGGCCCGATGCCCGCCAAGCGCGACCAGCAGATGCTCATCGATGCTGCACGCATGTACTACATCGAGGGACTCGACCAGGGCCAAGTTGGACGCAGACTCGGCGTCTCCCGCTCCAGCGTCTCGCGGATGCTCACCACCGCCCGCGAATCGGGCATCGTGCAGGTGAGGATCACTGGTGACGATCACGTTGATCGCAATCGCGATCTGGAACGCGAGCTGATGCGGGCCTTCGGGTTGCGCGAGGCGCTGGTCGCTCAGACGGCCTCAGCAGCGACCGCCTTGGATTCCGTCAGTCAGTTGGCCGCTCAGCTGTTCACCAGACGTGGCCCCAGCGCCACCCGCATCGGTTTCAGCTGGGGATTCACGGTGGGCCAGCTCATCGATGCCATCCCACGGATGACTCTGCGTCCCGATACCAAGCTCACTCCCCTGGTGGGGGGGATGCCACTGCTCGACACCACACCGTCGGGCAATACCAATATCCAGACCCTGGCCAGCAAGTGCGGCATCATGGCCGAACGATTCGACGCACCCGCCATCGTGGAATCGTCACTCACCTACCGGGCGATGATGTCCGAGTCGTCGGTGAAGGCGGCGCTCGAGCGGGCCAAGAGGTGTGATCTGGCGTTCATTGGCATCGGTTCCTTCGGTGTACACACAAGCAAGAAGATCCTCGATTCGATGCGATTGTCCGAGGCAGAGCTGGCTGCGGTGCTTGATGCGAACCCTGCCGGGGACACCCTCGGACGATTCTTCGACATTGAGGGCACCCCGCTCGGGCCGCCCTCCTCTGAACGGGTCATCGGCATCGACATCGAGGCCGTGGGGGCGATCGAGATCGCGGTGGCGCTGGCTGCTGGCAAGGAGAAGGCGCGCGGAATGCTGGGGGCGCTACGCCTAGGAGTCTTCGACGTGCTCGTGGTGGACGAGGGACTCGCCGCCGCGCTGCTGACGCTGTTGTCCAATCAGCCACGCCGGACCCCGGTCCCCTCCTAGCCGTACCCTAGGACCCTAGCCGCTGAACTTGTAGCCGAGCCCTCGCACCGTGACCAGTTTGACCGGATGCGCTGGATCGGTCTCGATCTTCGCCCGCAGCCTTTTCACGTGTACGTCGAGGGTCTTGGTATCGCCGACGTAGCCCGAGCCCCAGACCCGGTCGATCAGCTGCCCGCGGGTCATCACTCGCCCGGCATTGCGCAGCAGCAGCTCGAGCAGTTCGAATTCCTTGAGCGCCAGCCGCACCGATCGTCCGCCCACCGCGACCTCGTGGCGTTCGACATCCATGCGGACATCGCCGACCTCGATCACCTCGGGCAGCAACCCGGCCTCCTGCCCGCGGCGCAGCACCGCATGGATGCGGGCCACCAGTTCGCGATGACTGAACGGCTTGGTCACATAGTCGTCAGCCCCCATCTCAAGTCCGACGATCTTGTCGACCTCCGAGTCACGGGCCGTGACCATGATGACCGGCACGCTTCCGCGCACCCTCAGCTGCCGGCAGACCTCGATACCGCTGATCCCGGGCATCATCAGGTCGAGCAGCACCAGATCGGCGCCGCCTCGGTCGTACTCGGCCAGCCCCAGGGTGCCATCGGGTGCCTCGGCGACATCGAAGCCCTCACGCTGCAGCATGTACGACAAGGCATCGCGATACGACTGCTCGTCCTCAATGATCAGGATGCGGGTCACTGAATTCCTCCCAGCGTCAGCGGCGGGGCCCCCGCCTGGTCCGGAGTCCGTTCGTAGGCGGGCAGCCGTAGCGTGAAGGTGGAACCCTGGCCGGGTTTGCTCCACACGTTCACGCTACCGCCGTGCGCGCCGATCGTGTGCTTGACGATCGCCAGACCCAGTCCGGTGCCTCCCTCGGACCGGCTGCGCGCGTAGTCAATCCGGTAGAAGCGCTCAAAGATGCGGTCCTGCTCCTCGGACGCGATACCGATGCCGTTGTCGGAGACCGCGATCTCGACGAAGTCGTCACCATCATCTGAGCCGGCCCGGCTGCTCACCGATACCCGGGCGCCCAGATCCGAATAGTTGATGGCGTTTTCGATCAGGTTGACCACGGCCGCTGCGAGCTGCCGTTGGTCGCCTAGTACCTGCAGACCGGGCGTCACAGCGGTAGTCAGGTTCACCGACCGCGATCGGGCCAACTCTTGGCACTTCGCGATGGCGTCGGCGATCACATCGTCGACCTCGACGATCTCGGGTTGCAGGAGCGGGTCATCCGATTGCAGCCTTGACAACTCGATGATCTGGCCGATGAGCTCGCTCAGCCGCTCGGCCTCGGCGATCAGCCTTCCGGCGAATCGCTTGATGGCCTCCGGATCGTCATAGGCGTCGTCGACGGCCTCCGCCAGCACGCGGATCGCGCCGACCGGCGTCTTGAGTTCGTGACTGACGTTTCCGACGAAGTCGCGTTTGATCTCGTCGGTGCGCAGCTGCGCGGAATGGTCGTCCGCTATCGCCAGGACGATGCCATCGCCCAGCGGCGCAACGCGGGTGGCCAGCTCGACCACCGGAGTGCCCGCCTCGCGGCTACCGTTCAGCACCGAACCGGCCGCCTGGCCGCTCTGACGCACGCTGCGGATCATGTCGAGCAGCGCTTCGGGGCTGACTCTGCTGCCCCGCACCAGTCCCAGCGTCCGTGCCTTCGGATTTGACAGCAGCACTTCGTCGTAGGGCCCAATGACCAGCGCGGCAGCGCGCAACAATCCGACGGCGACCTGCAACTGCTTACTGACTTCGGGAGCGACCTCTTCCAGATCGGCCGCGGTGGCCCGGGAACGCTTCTTGATCCAATTCAACACCGGCTCGGTGGCCAGCCCGACGGCCAGACCGAGCGCGAGTGCCAGTAGAACCTCCACATCACCGATCATGCCAGAGAAAGCCGAATGCCTGCTGCCAGCCGGAAACCATCCGAAACCGCTAGTAGTCTTGGTATTCATGAGGGTTCGACGATGAGGCCGGACCGCAATGTTCACCCGGAGTTCACCAAAGCGCCAGTTGCATCGGGCATGCTGGGCTGACGTGCCTTGGTGAATCGGGGATGGAACAACAGAGGGGTAGCAGGTGCGCAAGATCTATCAAAGTGACCTTGAAAGCGTCGTCAACGAACTGGTCGTGATGTCCGACAGCATTCAGATCGCCGTGCGGGACGCCACCCGCGCGTTGCTGCAAGCTGACCTGCAGCTGGCCGAACGGGTCATCAGCGGTGACACCCGCATCGATGCGATGCATGACGAACTCGAAATGCGTGCGTTCACCATACTGGCGCGCCAGGCTCCGGTGGCAGGCGAACTGCGCACCCTGGTGGCGGTCATTCAGATGGTGGCGGCGCTCGGCCGGATGGGCGACCTCGCCGCGCATGTGGCCAAGATCGCACGGCTTCGCTATCCCGAACATGCCGTGCCGGAAGCGCTCAATCACAACTTCACCGAGATGTCGCGGGTCGCCCAGGAGATGGTGGGCAATGTTGGACGAGTGCTGGCCGAGCGCAACCTCGAAGAGGCCAAGAAGCTGGCCGAAGAAGACGAGGTGATGGACGACCTGCGCAGCGAGCAGTTCCGAGTGATCCTCGGCGACGAGTGGAACGACGGTGTCGAGAGCGCGGTGGATGTCGCGCTGCTCGGACGCTACTACGAGCGGATCGCCGACCATGCGGTCTCGATGGGCCGCCGGATCATCTACATCATCACCGGCGACCTGCCCGAGGGCGAGAACTGGCCGTCTACCTAGGCCGGGTCTGGCTATCTCAGCCTGGTGCAGACCACCGGGCTGGCAGGCAGATCATCCGGACGAGGCAGTGTGGTGCCGGGCAGGGACGCCGCGGCTGAACCGTAGGCGATCGCGCTGGCCAGGGATTCGGCGGCCGACTTACCCGCCACATCGGCCAGGATGAAGCCTGCCACCGAGGAGTCCCCCGCGCCCACGGTGCTCGCCACCGTGATCTTCGGGGCAGACGCATACCAGGCGCCCTCGGCATTGACCAGTACTGCCCCGGAGCCGCCGAGGGTGACCAGCACGTTGGCGATGCCGCGGGCGTGCAGTGCGGTGGCCGCGTCGACGATCTCATCCAGTTGCCCGGCCTCCGCGGCCCGCTCGAAGGCGACCGCGTCGCCGCCGGTCAACTGCGCCAGCTCATCGGAATTCGGCTTGATGAGATCGAAGTATCCACCCGGCAGCGCATCGAGGACCGCATCCAGGCTGGCGTCCGAGGTGTCGACCGCGATCTTGGCGCCGGTGGCGTGCAGCCCGTCGACCAGCCTCGCGTACCAGTCCACGGGGGCGCCGGGGGGCAGCGAGCCCGACAGCGCTACCCACGACGCGCCCTCGGCCGCGTCCATCAGCAACAGCGACGCCTCGGCGACCTGAGCGGCGCTCAGCTTCGGTCCCGGCCCGTTCAGCTTCGTGGTCACACCGCTCGGCTCGGTGACCGTGGTGTTGCCGCGCACATGCTGCTCGGCGGTCAGCTTGATGCCGCGAATCGGCATCGGCTCGGCGGCCCGACCTGCAAGCATCGTGTACTCATCGTCCAGACCGCCGCAGACCGCGATCACCTGACAGCCCGATCCGGCCACCACCCGGGCGACGTTGATGCCCTTTCCTGCGGCCTGCTCGGTGATGGACACCGCGCGCTGAACCTCGCCGCGACGCAGCTGATCATCGAGCGCGATCGTCCGGTCGAGGCTCGGGTTGGCGGTGAAAGCGACGACCAACGGCGTCGGCTGCGGCTCAGTCATGGTGGAAACCCTTCTGGAGTGTGCGTCATGGTCAAAAGTAGTCGAGCAGCAATCTCGACACGCGGCCGGGATGCCCGCAGCGTTGCGGCTTCGCTGATACACCGCCGCGAACCCCGCGTGGCCGAAGCCGGTGCGCAGACCGCGACGCGACCAGCCTAATTCGTACAACGCCCGAAGGTGAGGGGCACGGTCATTCGACCGTGCCCCTCACCTTCATTGATCGGTTCCGGGCGTGCTCAGCCCTGCGCCGACTTCACCACGTCCAGCACCGCCGGATAGAGCGGGTGATCGATCTCCAGCCCGGTGACGGAGCTGACGACGACCTCGGCGGGCTCGGTGACCAGCAGCCGCTGCAGTTCGACGGCTTCGGGATCGTCCGCATAGTCGAAGCGCAACACCGCACCCATCGCCGCCAGCAGGGCATCCGACGACAGCCCGCGTTCGGCCAGCTGCGACGCGGGCCCCACGAAGCGGTCGTTACGCGACAGTTTGCGCAGCGGCGAACGTCCGACACGTTCAACCGTGTCAGGCAGGTACGGATTGGCGAAACGGCGCATGATCTTGTCCGCGTAGGCCTCCAGCTCCACCTGGTCGAATCCGTACTTGGCGACGAGCAGCGAACGAGTCTCGGCGAGCACGGCAGCAACCTTGGCCTGGGTGTCCGGGTCGGCGAGCGCGTCCGAGATCTTACGCACGCCTGCCGCGTAGCCGAAGTACGCCGTGGTGGCATGCCCGGTGTTCACGGTGAACAGCTTGCGCTCGATATAGGGCGCAAGATCCGGCACCCAGGTGACGCCAGGGATCTCGGGTCGCTGATCGCCGAACGGCCCGGTCTCGATGGCCCACTCGTAGTAGTTCTCCACCGTGACGTCGAGTCCCGGATCCTGTGCAGGAACGATCCGGTCGACCGCCGTATTGGCGAAGACCGCCCGCTCGTCCAGATCGTCCCCCGCATAGCGCGAGCGGATCTCGGCCTGCAGGATGTCGGTACCGCCGATGGCGTTCTCACAAGCCATTACCGCGACACGCGGAGCGCCGGCGGAACGAGCGGCGATGCCGGCCGCGATGGCCGGTGCCACGAACTTCAGAATCGAAACGCCCACAGCGGTGGTGATCACATCTGCGGACGCAAGCGCCGCGGTCAGCGACTCGGGATCCTTCGCCGAGTTGATGGCGGCGAAGCCGCGCACCTCGTGAGTGCGCAGTTCGTCACCCACCTCATGCACCTGGTAGGAGTCGGCACCCTGAAGCTCTTCGATCAACTGGTCGGCCACGTCGGCGAAGACGAGTTCGTAGCCCGCCTCAGCCAGCAGCAGGCCGACGAAGCCGCGTCCGATGTTGCCGGCACCGAAGTGAACCGCACGCATGCTCAGGCCTCCCCGAGGATCGCAATGACCTCGTCCACAGAGGTAGCCTCCAGAAGCTTCTCCACCTGGTTCAGGTTGCTGAAGGTGATGGCCACCTTCTGCAGAATCTCCATGTGCGTGTTGTTGACGCCCGCGATGCCGACGACGAACTTGACGTCGTTGCCGTTCCAGTCGATGCCGTTCGGGTAGCGGACGAACGACATGGTCGAACGCTTCACCGAGTCCTTGGCCTCATTGGTGCCATGCGGGATCGCCAGGAAGTTGCCCATGTAGGTCGAGACGAGCCGCTCACGCTCATGCATGGCATCGACGTAGCTCGGGTCCACACCACCGGTGCGCACCAGCAGATTGCCGGCTTCGGTGATCGCCGAGTCGGCATCGGTTGCCGTGCCAAAGAGCACCACCGATTTGGCGGCCAGCACTTCGGAAGCAGTGCCGGCGGCTCGCTGCGGGGCGGCCGCCGCGGCGGCCGACGCTGCGGGAGCGGCCTCGGCATCCCCACCGGCGTAGGAATCGACGACCATCTGGACGACCTCGTCGTAGCGCGGCGAGTTCATGAAGTTGTCGACGGTGACCAGGATCGCACTCGGAGCGAGAGCCACCGCGCGTTCGCTGAGTTCGCGCTGGGTCACCAGCACGTCGACGTTGTCCTCCAGGTTTCGGACGGCCTTGTTGACCACCGTCACACCGTCGAAGCCGGCGTCCTTGACCTTCTTGCGCAGCACGCTGGCGCCCATGGCGCTGGAACCCATACCCGCATCGCATGCGAAGACGATCGAAGTGATGGGGGTTGTGGCCGTCTTGGTGGTCCCACCGAGCGAGGAGAGCGCGGCAGACTTCTTGCCCTTGTTGACCTCGGTCGCAGCGATCGCCGCCGACAGATCGCCTGCCTCGCCGCGCTCGATGTCCCGCTTGCGGGACCCTCTCAAGATGACCGATGCAACGAGGAACGTGACCGCAGCCGCGAATACCACCGAGAGAATCACGCCGACATAGGATCCGGGCGCGGTCTGTGCCATGACTGCCAGGAAGGATCCCGGTGCTGCCGGGGCCCGCAGGCCGGAGCCGAAGATCATGTTGGTGGTGACGCCGGTCATACCGCCGAGGATCATCGCGATCAACAGCGAGGGCTTCATCAACACGTACGGGAAGTAGATCTCGTGGATGCCGCCGAAGAACTGGATGATCGCGGCGCCGGGAGCCGAGGCCTTCGCCGCGCCCAGACCGAAGAAGCTGTAGGCCAGCAGCAGGCCAAGGCCGGGGCCAGGGTTGGCTTCCAGCAAGAAGAGGATCGACTTGCCGGTCTCGGACGCCTGGGCGGTGCCAAGCGGGGTCAGCACGCCGTGGTTGATGGCGTTGTTCAGGAAGAAGACCTTCGCCGGCTCGATGATGATGCTGACCAACGGCAGCAGGTGCGCATTGATCAGCCAGTCCACACCGGAACCGAGCACGTCCATGATGAAGTTGACGATCCGGGCGATGACAGCGAAGCTGAAGAGCATCAGCAGGAAGCCAACGATGCCCGCAGAGAACATGTCGACCAGCATCTCGAAGCCGGCCTTGACCTTGCCCGCCCACAGTGCGTCGAGCTTCTTCATCACCCAAGCGCCTAGCGGGCCCATGATCATTGCGCCGATGAACATGTGGATCTCGCCGAGCTGAGCCGCATCGGCGGGAAGCGTTGCGTTGAATTGGGCGATCAGGTAGTCGGACCCGACGATGGCACCCATGGTGCCGAGGGTGCCGACGACGCCGCCGCGGAAGTCGTAGACCATGCGTCCGCCGGTATTGGCGATGATCAGCGGAAGCAGGTAGTGGATGGTGGGCCCGACCATCAGGGCCAGGCCCTCGTTCGGCGCCCAACCGGCCGGGATGAAGAAGGCCGTCAGCAGGCCCCACGCGATCAGCGCGGGAATGTTCGGCATGATCATGCCCGAGAGGAAGGTCCCGAACTTCTGGACTGCTACTCGTGCGCCCTTAGGCGCGGCAGTTGATGCACTCAAGATTTGACCCCTGTTCATGTGCACGATGTTTGGGTAGTCCGGGAAGAACCGGCGTCACCGCCGCCCAGACCCGTTGCCGCTCACAGTAGCAGCCAGTCATCCACGACTGCAGTAGCTTCTGCGCAGGTCTTCGAGTATGCCCGTGGTCTATAGGATCCGGGCCGTAACTACTCCTGCGGAGGTGCCGAAGCAGATTCAAGACGCCCTATGAACCGGCAGCGACTGCCAGCCTCAGCCAGACCAAAGCGACGGGGCCGGGCGCGTCCAGTCGGATGCGCCCGGCCCCGTTCTTGTGTGGCCGGTCGAGTCGCGGCTGCCTTGATTCGGCGGACGACTCGGTCGGCGTGGAGGGTCCCTACTTCTTGCCCTGGTTGGCCACAGCCTTCTGGCCGGCCTCGGCCGCCTCGGGGTCGAGGTAGCGACCGCCACGAGTCACCGGCTTGAAGTCGTCGTCCAGTTCGTAGAGCAACGGGATACCGGTCGGGATGTTCAGCGCGGCGATTGCATCGTCCGAGATGTCGTCGAGGTGCTTGACCAATGCGCGCAGCGAGTTGCCGTGCGCCGCAACAATCACGGTCTGACCGGCGGCGAGGTCGGGCTTGATGTCCGATTCCCAATACGGCAGCATGCGGGCGACGACGTCCTTGAGGCATTCGGTGCGCGGACGTTCGTCGGCAGGGATGTCGGCGTAGCGCGGATCGCTGAACTGCGAGTACTCGGCATCCTCGTCGAGCAGTGGCGGCGGCACATCGTAGCTGCGGCGCCACTGCATGAACTGCGTCTCGCCGTACCTCTCCAAGGTGTCGGCCTTGTTGAGACCCTGCAGCGCACCGTAGTGCCGCTCGTTGAGCCGCCACGAGCGCTGCACCGGGATCCAGTGACGGTCGCAGTTGTCCAGGGCGAGATAGGCAGTGTGGATCGCGCGGCGTAGCAGGGAGGTGTGCAGCTTGTCGGGGAGTAGGCCCTGCTCGGCTAGCAGCTCGCCGCCGTGCTTGGCCTCTGCGACACCCTTGTCAGACAGATCGACATCCACCCAGCCGGTGAACAGGTTCAGGGAGTTCCATTCGCTCTCGCCGTGGCGGAGCAGGATGAGCTTGTAGGTCATGAGCCAATCCTAACGACGCGCTCGCTTCTGGGAATGGCTGATCGCAGATGATTTTGCTTGTTGATTCGGCCTCGGCCACACCACCGGCCGACTGCCCTCACAGGAACTCACAGGCAAAGAAGGGCACCCCAGTTTGCTCATCTGGATCCGGAGCCTTAAGATTCCTTAAGAAACCGAGGGCTTCTCTCAGATTTGAACAAGATTCAATCAAGCGTGATGGGTTGCGCAAACAACCCGAAGTTGGGTTGTTGAGGAAAAGATGGCTGCAGCAAGGGCACTTCCGGTAGACACCGGCGACCAGATCTCCGGTAGCACTGATCCGGCTCCTTACTTGGCGACGCGTTCCGCTGCGTACACCCCCGCGCGTTCTGCGGCGTACACCGCCAGTCGCGCGCTGCCGCACAGCAGCAGTGCCGGCGCCCGGCGCGCAGTGATCGACACCGTCGACCAGATCACCATCGACGAGTTCGCCGCTCCCCGACGTTGCCAGGCCCGCCGCGCGATGGACTCGGTCGCGGCCGCTCAGAACGCCGTCCTGGTCGCGGCCATCGCTGGTCCGGTGGCCCGCGCCGCCGAAGCGATGCGTGCGGCGGAAGCCCTTGAAGCCGAAATCCCCACCGAAACCCTGGACACGACTGCCATCTTGGCTACCGGATCCAGTGTTGCCCCGGCCCCCAGCGCCTTCGTCGCCCGCAAGGTCCGCCGCCGCCGCGGCACCATGGGCATGCTCGGGCTGGCAGCCGCGATCACCTTCACTGGTGTGGGTATGTCCGTTCAGGCCGTTTCGGCGGACGACAGCATCAACCCGGACTCGATCTTCAGCACTGCGAACCCCGAGGCACTGGTCACCTCACGGCTGGACGAGGTCAGCCGCGACAGCGCGCGCCCCGATCTCAAGGAGATGGCCGCCAGCCAGCCCGTGATGGCGCTGACCGCCGCGCCCACCATCGAAGGCATTACCGCCCCCGGCCAGCTCGCCCCGAAGACGCCTCAAGAGGCGATGGCGACCGCCGCGTCCATGGTCGGCAACCAGAACTACGGCAATATGTGCCTCGCTCTCGTCTCCGCCTTCTACGGTTATTCCAGCGCCGGCATCGCCAGCGCCCAGGACGCCGCCGGAGTCATCTCCGCAGCGGGCATGATGCATACCGACATGACCGACATCCCCGTCGGTGCTCTCATCTGGTACGACGGTCTGCCCAGCGGAAACCCCTTCGGACACGTGGCCATGTATGCAGGCGACGGCCAGATCTACAGCAACGGCGCCAGCACCGGTGTCGGTACCATGTCGATCAATACACCAGCCAAGGACTGGCACGAGCCGATCATCGGCTGGTCGGCGGTCTGGCTGCCCGGCGCAACCAAGTAGGCGCACCGGCCTCGAGAACTTGGGGCTGGAGGATCCTTGCAGGCGCCTGGCCCGGTGGTCGTCGTGTACGACCGTAAGACACAATGGGAAGCATGAGCCATCTGCCTACTGCCCCGAACGAACAAAAGATCGCAGTCGTCACGGGTGCTTCCAGCGGCATCGGAGCCGCAAGTGCCCGGGCATTAGCGGCCGAGGGATTCAAGGTTTTCTGCGCGGCTCGGCGCATCGAGCAGCTCACCGCACTGGCCGATGAGATCGACGGCGTGGCGATCGCCTGCGATGTCACCGTCCAAACCCAGGTGGACGCCCTGGCCGCTGCGGTGGGACCGCGCTGCGATCTGGTGCTTAACAACGCCGGCGGAGCCGTGGGGCAAGACCCGATCGAGACCGCCAACGTCGCCGACTGGGAGAAGATGTACCAGATCAACGTCGCCGGCACCCTGCGCGTGACGCAGGCGCTATTGGGTGCGGTCGAAGCAGCCCACGGCGCGTTCATCTTTATCACCTCGACAGCGGCCGAGACCGCCTATGAGGGTGGCGGCGGTTACTGCGGTGTCAAGTCGGCCGAACGCTACATGGCCGGCTCGTTGCGTCTGGAGCTCGCCGGACGCCCGGTGCGGGTCTGCGAGATCAGCCCCGGCATGGTGCACACCGGCGAGTTCTCACTGGTTCGGTTCAACGGAGATCAGGCCAAGGCGGACGCCGTCTATGCCGGGGTCGACCAGCCGCTCGTCGCCGAAGACATCGCCGAGTGCGTTCGCTGGATCTCCACATTGTCCGAGTACGTGAATATCGACCGCTTGGTGATCAGGCCGCGAGCCCAGGCGTCCAACTGGAAAGTCGCGCGTGACTGAGGCTCACTCAATAGCTCCGGCGCTTACTAAGGCCACTCCAATAGCCGCTCCGGAAGCGCGAGACGGCCGGTGAGGCGTTGGGTGGCAGCCATCGCTGCGATGCTGCTGCTCCTCGGAGCACTCGGCTGGTGGCATCTGGCCAGCGCCCGGCTCGCTCCGATCAGCCAACCCTCGCGGGAGGCAGCCCATGTGCGGACGCTCGCCCGCGCACTGGACGCGGGTGCCGGCGCGAAGATGCAGGCCTATTTTCCCGAGGGTGAGTTCTTCACCTGGACGCTTACCGGGCTCTCAGCGGGACGACTGGCGGCAGAGGGCGAGAACCCCGATCAGAACATGGCGGTCGTGACAGCCGCAGTGGCCGCCACTGCCCGGCCAGAGGTCGCGGCGCAATTCGGCACCGGGCATCGTGGGGTGCCGCACGGGGCGTTCTATCACGGTTGGCGACTGTTGCTCCTCGTGCAGCAAGCAGCGGTTACCTCAGATCCAGCACAACTGGCGCAGGTGCATGATGAGGCCACCCAGTTGCTGGCCGCACTCGACGCGCCCGGCCAGCCCCCGTTGACCTCATACCCTGGGCAAGCCTGGCCCTGCGATCTGGTGGTGGCCTGGGCGGCGATTCATCAGGCGGCGCGCCTGCAGCCGATCGACGGTCTGGACGAGGCCACCGAGCGACTGCTGGAAGGGATGGAAGGCTGGCGCGATCCGGCCACCGGACTGCTCGGCCACCAGTTCAGGGCACTCGGCGGCAGTTTGGTTTCGGGGGCTCGTGGCTCATCGCAGGCCATCATCAACAGCTACCTGCGCGACATCGATGCTGCCGTGGCCGATGCCGAGTGGGCGAGCTTCACGAGCCAGTTCGTCACTCGCGTCTACGGGCTGGTCGGGGTCCGCGAGTACCCTCTCGCCGCAGGCAATCAGCCCGGCGACGTCGATTCGGGTCCGCTGATCGCGGGGGTATCGCTCTCCGCGTCCGCGGTGACGCTGGGCGCTGCGCTGGCCAACGCAGACACCGTGCTGGCAGCGCGGCTGGGTCAGGAGGCCGAGTTATTCGGGATGCCGCTGCCCTGGCCCGGACTGCAGGCCCTCGATGGCCGCAGCTTCGCGTTCGGCGTCCTTCCCGTGGGTGACGCGTTCGTGGTCGCGGCCCGGACGCAGCCGTTCGGCGCCGCAGTCGACTTCGTCCAGACCGGCACGCCGACGATCGTCTGGTGGCCCTGGTTCGTGGCCGCGAGCCTGCCCCTCGCGGCGGGGGCGACCGTCTTGGTCTTGGAGCGGGCCCGGAGCCGCCGGACCGCAAAGGCAGCGGCTACCCCGAGTAACAGCCGCTAGCGATCTGCACAGCGCAAAGCGCAGCGGCTACCCCGAATAACAGCCGCCAGCGATCATTCGGCAGCCACTGCCACTTCCGGCAGCCACTCGGACGCAGGCCTACGCATTCCGGCAGCCACTGCCACTTCCGGCAGCCACTCGGACGCAGGCCCGCGCATTCCGGCAGCCGCTGCCACTTCCGGCAGCCACTCAGAGAGCAATCAGGGGTGCCAGTCGTCCCTGAGGACAACCAGCACCCCTGAAAGGTGAGATTCAGACCAAAGCTCAGGCGAGCGTGACCAGAGCCTGACCACCCTGGACGGCCTCGCGTACCTCGACCAAGACCGAGTCCACAGTGCCATCGCTGGGCGCGGTGATCTCGGTTTCCATCTTCATGGCTTCCAGGACGATGACGACCTGGCCGGCCTCGACCTTGTCGCCCTCCTTCACCAGAATGCGGGCCACCGAACCGGCGAGCGGCGCGGTGATCGCGTTGGCGGCGGAACCGGGTACCGAAGCGGTCTGGCGAGTGGGCGCAGACATCGGCCCACCACCGATCACGATCGGAGCCGGAACAGCCCGGACCTCCTGCTCAGCTTCAACATCAACGACGTATTCGGTGCCGTTGACTGTCATCTTGAGACGCATGTCATTCCTCTTTCAGTTCATCAACCAGACACCGGTCACACAGATGCCACTGGCATCGTGCCCCGCGAATTGTTCGTCGTGCGTGCGCGACGGCTCGCCGCGCTCCAGCCGGTATGGCTTGCGTAGCTGACGGCCTTCACGGTGCCCTTATAGCCCATGTAGGCAGCTGCAGCAGCCGCGATCACCATCAGGTCCTCTTCCGGAACCGGACGTTCCGCGCGGATCCTCGCGACCTCGGCCTCGAGCTCGTCTACCCGCTTGCTCAGTTTCTCGACCAGCGCCGCCAGTTCGGCGGTCGACAGATCGCTCGTCTCGTTACTCATCTGTGCTCCTAGACCGGGAAAATGCCGTGCTTCTTGGGCGGACGCTGAGTCCGCTTGTTCGCGGACAGCGCGAGCGCGACCGCGATCTGACGGCGGGTATCGGCGGGATCGATGATGTCGTCCACGTAGCCGTGGGCGGCAGAGGCGAACGGTGTCGCAAACTCATCGCGGTAGGCCTGCACCAACTCGGCGCGCTTGGCCTCGGGATCGTCGGCCGACTTGATCTCCCTACGGAAGACCACCGCCGCAGCACCGTCAGCGCCCATCACCGCGATCTCTGCACTCGGCCAGGCAAACACCTTGTCAGCGCCCAATTCCTTGGAGCACATGGCGAGGTACGAGCCACCGTAGGCCTTACGAAGCACAACCGTGATCTTCGGCACCGTGGCGGCCGAGTACGCGAAGAGCATCTTCGCGCCATGCCGGATGATGCCACCATGCTCTTGGGCGACGCCAGGCAGGAAGCCGGGAACATCGACCAGGTTGACCACCGGAATGTTGTACGCGTCACAGATGCGGATGAACCGGGCGGCCTTATCGGAGGCATTGATGTCGAGCACACCCGACATCGACTTCGGCTGGTTGGCGATGAAGCCGACCGAGCGTCCGACGATGCGTCCGAATCCGGTAACCATGTTTGTCGCGTAGCCGGCCTTGACTTCGAGGAAGTCACCGTAGTCGACCAGGTTGGCGATGACATCGCGCACGTCGTAGCCCTTGTTGCCCTCAATCGGGACGATGGTGCGCACCTCGGGCTGAAGTTCGACGTTGTCGTCCGGGAAGAGAACCGGCGGCTCCTCCGCGTTGTTCTGCGGCAGGAAGCTCAGGATCTTCTGGGCGATCAGCAGTGCCTGCTCATCGTTGTCCGCAACGAAGTCGGTGACGCCCGAAATCGCCTGATGAGCATCAGCGCCGCCCAGGGCATCCTGAGTGACGACCTCACCGGTAACCTGCTTGATGACCTCGGGCCCGGTGATGAACATGTGGGCCTTGCGGGTCTGGATGATGAAGTCGGTCAGCGCGGGGCTGTAGACCGCACCACCTGCACACGGGCCGGCGATGATCGAGATCTGCGGCACGACACCGGACAGCTCGACGTTGGCAAAGAAGACCTTGCCGTAACCGGACAGCGAATCGATGCCCTCCTGGACGCGCGCACCACCGGAGTCGTTGATGAAGACGAATGGAGCGCCGTTCATCAGCGCGCTCTCCATCGTCTCGGTGACCTTGGTGTTGTGCACCTCGCCAGCCGATCCACCCACGACGGTGAAGTCTTGGCTCGCCACGTAGACGGGCCGGCCCATCACCGAGGCGTGGCCGGTGACCACGCCATCGGCGGGCATGTCCGCCTTGTCCATTCCGAAGGCAGTGGTGCGGTTCTTGCGGAACGCACCGGTCTCGATGAACGAACCCGGGTCGGTGAAAGCATCGATCCGCTCACGAGCGGTCAGCTTGCCCTTCTCGTGCTGCTTCTCGATGCGCGCCTCGCCGCCACCAGCCTGCACGTGTGCCCGCTCCTCATTGAGGTGCGCCAGGCGTGCTTCCATAGTGTCTTGCGTAGCCATCTAGGTATCTCCCTCAGGCCGGTTCAACGGATACGGTGTGACTTGCCCCGTTGACGGTGACGTTGTAGCTGATCGGTCCGGCAAGAGCGTTCGCCTGGCCCTCGGCGGCGGCCTTCATCTGCGCCTCGGTGCGGGCGACAGACTTCGGGCCCTCGGAGCGGGCTTCGAAGAAGGTCGGTGCGACACCCGGGAAGAGCGCGTAGGTGAGGACGTCCTCTTCGGTACCGTCGTAGCCCTTGAGCGCCGCCGCCTGCGCGACCAGCGAATCCCATTCGGGGGCCAGCAGGTCGGCCGGACGGCAGGTGATCGGCTCCTTCTTGGCCTGCTCCTGCGCCTTGGCGATGACCTCCGGATTGCGCTCGGCGGGCGAAGCGCCGTAGTAGCCGAGCATCATGTCGGCGAACTCACCGGTCATGACCTTGTAGTCGCCCATCAGGACGTTGAAGACGGCCTGAGTGCCCACGATCTGGGACGAAGGAGTAACCAGCGGCGGGAATCCGGCGTCCTTGCGGCAAACCGGAACCTCGGCCATGACCTCGTCCACGCGGTCGGCAGCGCCCTGTGCGCGCAGCTGAGACTCCATGTTCGACAGCATGCCGCCGGGGATCTGCGAGGAGAAGATCTTGGTGTCGACCAGGGTCTTCGACTCGAACTCGGCGTACTTCGGGCGAATCTTCTTGAAGTGATCGCGCACCTTGTAGACGCGATCCATGTCGATATTGGCGGTGTATCCGGTGCCCTCGAGCATCTCGACCACGGACTCGGTCGGGTTGTGGCCCGGGCCGAGCGACATCGAACTGACCGACGCGTCAACCACGTCGGCGCCGGCCTCGATGGCCTTCATCAGCGCAACCTGGGTGACACCGGTGGTGGAGTGGCAGTGCACGTTGATCTGCACATCGGTGCCATAGGTGTCCTTGATGCCCTTGACGATGTCGTAGGCAGGCTGCGGCTTGAGCAGTGCGGCCATGTCCTTGAAGGCGATCGAATCGGCACCCATGTCGAGCAGCTGACCAGCGAGCTTGACGTAGCCCTCCACGGTATGGACCGGGGAGATGGTGTAGCAGATGGTGCCCTGGGCGTGCTTGCCGACCTTCTTCACGGCAGCCATGGCTCGCTCAAGGTTGCGCGGATCGTTCATCGCGTCGAAGACACGGTAGACATCCATGCCGGCCTCGGCCGACTTATCGACGAAGCGATCAACGACCTCGTCCTCGTAGTGGCGGTAGCCGAGCAGATTCTGCCCACGCAGCAGCATCTGCAGGCGGCTGTTCGGCAGCAGCTTACGGAAGGTCCGCAGGCGCTCCCACGGATCTTCATTCAGGAAACGGATACAACTGTCATAGGTTGCCCCGCCCCAACACTCGACTGACCAGTAGCCGGCAGCGTCAATATCTGCGCAAGCGTCGACCATGTCTTCCATGGCCATACGGGTGGCCAGCAGGCTCTGGTGGCCGTCGCGCAGCACCAGCTCAGTGATACCAATCTCGCGGGGTTCGGAGACCTCAATTTGTCGCGGACTCATGAGGCGATTCTGTCATGCCTGTTGCGAGCGCGAATGCCGGGGGGCCAAATGGTTTGACCACCCTTTGTTGCGATACTCGGCGATACTGTCTTAGGAGGCTGTCGGGTACCGTACCTGGCGGTCGATCATCCGGGGTCGGCAGGACGGTAGGTATCCGATGTGTGGCTTGATGGGCTTCATCTCGACCGGCGCACTCGACGAGGCGCGGGTCGGCCAAGTAGCCGAAGGCATGGTCTGCGAACGTCATCGAGGGCCGGACGACACCGCGGTCTGGCATGACGACCGAGCGGTCTTCGGCTTCAACCGGCTGAGCATCATCGATATCGAAGGCTCCAACCAGCCGCTGCGCTGGGGCCCGCCGGAGAATCCGGAGCGCTACGCGATGGTCTTCAACGGCGAGATCTACAACTACGTCGAGCTTCGCGCCCGGCTGTCCGCCGACGACCACGCGGTCTTCCACACCTCGGGCGACGGCGAAGCGATCCTGGCCGGCTACCATTATCACGGTCCCGGCTGGGTCAAGCAGTTGCGCGGCATGTTCGCCTTCATCATCTGGGACACCGAAACCACGACCGCGTTCGGGGCCCGCGACTGGTTCGGCATCAAGCCGCTCTACCTGGCCGACACCGGCGACGGGTTCGGGTTCTCGTCCGAGGCTAAGAGTCTGCGGGCGCTGACCGGGCCGGCCGAGGTCGACATGGACGCACTGCGGCACTACCTCGTCCTGCAGTATGTGCCGGAGCCGGAGTCCGCGGACGCGCATCTGCGCCGCATCGAGTCGGGCACCAGCTTCACGCTGCGCGACGGTGAGCTGACCACCAGCCGCTACTTCCGGCCTCGTTTCGCCCCCACCAGGGTGAACGGCCCCGAGGCAGAGGCCGAACTCTACGCGCAGATTCTCGAGGTGCTGGACGATTCGGTCTCCAAGCACATGCGCGCCGATGTGACGGTCGGTTCGTTCCTGTCGGGTGGCATCGATTCGACCGCCATCGCCGCGCTGGCGAAGAAGTACAACCCCGATCTGCTGACCTTCACCACCGGTTTCGAGCGCGAGGGCTACTCAGAGGTCGATGTAGCGGCCGAATCGGCCGAGGCCATCGGCGTCAAGCACTTCGTCAAGACCGTCAGCGAGACCGAGCTCTGCGAGACTCTGCCGCTGATCGTCTGGTATTTGGACGATCCGGTTGCCGACCCCGCCCTGGTGCCGCTCTACTTCGTGGCGCGCGAGGCCCGCAAACATGTGAAGGTCGTGCTCTCGGGTGAGGGCGCGGACGAGCTGTTCGGCGGTTACAACATCTACCGCGAACCACTGAGTCTGCGTCCGCTCACCGCGCTGCCCAACCCGCTGCGCAAGGGCCTGGCCGCGGTCAGCCGGGTGCTCCCCCAGGGATTCCGTGGCAAGAGCCTGCTGGAGCGCGGCTCAATCGATCTGGAGCAGCGCTACTACGGCAACGCGCGCAACTTCCGCGAGTCACAGGTAGAAGCAGTGCTACGCGACTACACACCCAGCTCGTTCCGCGACATCACCGACCCGATCTACGAACTGTCGAAGGGCTGGGACCCGGTAGCCCGGATGCAGCATCTCGACCTGTTCACATGGCTACGCGGCGACATCTTGGTGAAGGCCGACAAGGTCACGATGGCCAACTCGCTCGAACTGCGGGTGCCGTTCCTCGACAAGGAGGTCTTCGAGGTCGCCAGGCATATCCCCATCGGCCAGAAAATCACCCGCAACCAGTCAAAGGTCGCCATGCGCAAGGCGCTCGAGCCGGTCGTGCCGGCCCACGTGCTGAACCGCAAGAAGCTCGGCTTCCCGGTGCCTGTTCGCGTCTATTTGCGCGATGACTACGGCTATCAGTGGGCCCGCGAGATCATCACCAATGCCGGGACGACCGAGTTCATCGATCCCCGCGCCGCGTTGGAGATGTTGGACGCCCACCGCAAGGGCCAGGCCGACAACTCCCGCCAAATCTGGACGCTACTGGTCTTCATGCTCTGGTACGACATCTTCGTCACCGAACAGATCAAGCCCGAGATTCCGCACCCGGCATACCCGGTCCAGCTGTGAGGGCTGGGTAGCGCGCGTGTCACCTGATCAATAGTGCGGACGACCCTTACCGCACCATCGTCACCGAATTTCTGGAGCCCTGAATCATGCGGCCGCACTCCTCGTTCCATCATCGGCAGCGATGGGACTCCACCGAGCTACCCGCCGATCGAGTCCCGCATAGTCCGCGCTCGCTTCGCGCCGTCCGCAGCCGGAAGACGACCGCACACCCCGATGACCTCTACCTATGGTTGTGTCAGCTCCGCCGAAGCCCATACAGCTACGACTGGGTCGACAACTTCGGACGCCGCAGCCCACGTACGCCGCTGACGTCCATGATCGACATAGAGCCCGGCGACACCTTCATGACCATCTTCAAGCTCGTCACCGCAGAGCCCGGTCATTCGCTAACCCTCCGCACACGACCAGACACCGGCTGGTTCAGGGTCTTCGGCGACGTCGTTGTCAGCTACTCGATCGAGGACGACCAACACGAACGCTTCCTCGTCGCAGCGATCTGGTTCTCGCCCATCGGCCGGCGGTTCACGATGCTGCGCCGCAACATACTGGCCCTCGGCGACACGATCATGATGCACAAACAACTCGAGACACTGTGCCACCTGGCGCAACGACTGACGCGTGTCGCTCGCCTGATAGAATAACAATATGGACACGACAGCGCAGCTGGCGCGACGACTTGGGATTTCCGTCCCGCGCGTCCATCGTGAGTTGGACAAGCTTCATGTCAGCCGGACGAAACGTGGGGTGGCCAGAGAGATTCCACATGGCGCATATGCAGCCATAGCAGGAGCCATCGGAGCCACCCCGCTCATCCCCGATGGCACGACCCGCGAGCAGGTGCTCATTTTGGCAGCACTTATCCGTTCTCCACTAGGCCTGACCTCAGCGCGCGCGGTCGCAACCAAGTCGGGGACAAGCCCGACAGTTGCGTCCAGGATCTTGCAGGACTTGGAGAAGCACGACCTCGTTGAACGCAAGTCAAGGGTAGAGGCCAGGGGTCGTGCAATGAACGTGGCCCGTTGGCATGCACGAAATGAGGGGGCTTGGCCGCACGAGGTTTTGCATGCGGCGCGATCGGCGACGCTCCCCACTCCGGTTCGTTCGCCAACTCCCAGGCACCTGCCCAGAAAATTCCAACATCTGTTCTGGAACACGGATTCAAGCAGCTTGGCCCTTCCCCAAGATGCGACTTATGTGGCTCACCGTCTGCTGACTTCAGGTGGCGGTGAGGCAATGTTCTGGGCACTTCAGCACCTGCCGTCTGAAGCGATTGAGAAGGCTATTTCTATCCGCGGTGTCGATACCAGAACTAAATCGCTCGCCCGTTTGGTCATCCGCGATGCCTGAGTCAAGCGTCAACCGCGACCTGGCGTCCATTCGAGAGATTCTTCCGCGTGGGACAGCCGAGGCATGGGCGACGATCATCCCGGCTGTCCCTGAGTGCGCATATCTGGCAGGTGGTACGGCGCTTGCCGTTCATCTCAAGCACCGCATTTCGCGAGACCTGGACTTTTTCACCGAGCGCGAATTCGACGTGGATCAACTCGCGGCGCAACTATCGGAATTGGGAAGCTTCGCCCCGACACTGCTGGCAACCGGGACGCTGAATGGCATCTTCGACCGTACCAAGATCCAATTTCTTGAGGCCAGCTCTCAACGCAATGTGGAGGCACCCGCCGTCCTCGCCGGAATCCGTATCGCCTCCGTCCCTGATCTGATGGCGACCAAACTCAAGGTCATCGGGGACCGCGGAGCGCTGCGGGACTACTTCGACATCATGACGATCGAACAACAGACTGACATCAGCGTGGAAAACGGGCTGGAATTATTCATTCAGCGGTACCAGCCAAAGGTGCCCGACGCCGCAATTGCTCATCTGCTACGCGGACTCGGCTATATGGACGATGTTGTCGATGATCCGGGTCTGCCCGTTCCGCGAAAGACAATCGAGGACTACTGGGCCGCGCGCATGCGGACTCTGAATCCCTTCTGACACTCACTCGGCGCTCGGCCTCATGACGCAGTCGAAGCTCCGTTGGACGCGAATAGCTCGGCTTGCTCGAGGGCCAACTCGACGCCTTCTCCTTCGGCGTCGGGCGGGTGGATTCGTCCCGCATCTGCTTCGCAAGCTTCACCAGCTCCGCGATGATCTGTCATGATCCGCATCGATCAAGAGACCCCCGAACCGCCATCCGCCGATGACCTGCGCGCTCTATGGGATAAGCAGATGGCGAAGATTGAGCAGGCGAACCCGACGACCGCATCCCCGTCTCCGGCCATCACTCCCAGCCGCTGACGGAGCTGCCTCCTCACTTTGAAACGGCACATCGTGGTTACATACGCCGGTCGATCACCTGGATACTCTCGGCCAGCCGATAGGGACGCGAATGCACGACCGTGCCGAGTTCCCGATTGATGCGACTGATCTCGGCGCGCACCGCAGCCAGAGCGTCCGGGCGGCCATAGATGGCTTCGGCCAACTCACGGCCGCTCACCCCACCGCTGTGATCGGCGAGCCACGACACCACCGACGCGCGGCGTCCCTGCAATTCGTGGATGGTCTCGGCGCCTGAGCCCCGGATCGTGAACCAGCAGCGGTGCGCCGACAGCGTCAACTCCAGCTGCACGGACGTGCCACTCGATGCCGCCGGACGCAGCAGCCAGCCGCCGTGCAGCGGTTCCGCGCGAACCAGCCCGAGCCCGTCGACGCTGAACCCGTCGAGCGGCATGCCCGGCAGCCGGATGCGGTCCGCGGCGGCGATCCCACCGCTGGCCGCGACCCAACCCCAATGGTCGACCAGGGCCCACTGCCCCGCTGCCGGCGTGCGCGCCGAGGCGGCCATCCTGCGCAGCTCCCGCCGGTGGGTCTCCTTCAACTCGACACCGATCTGACGCGCGATGCTGGCGACCAGCGCCACCGCCATCGGGTTCGCCTCTCCCACCGGAAACGACAGATCGATGACTCCCAACGGCCGCCCGGAGCGCGGATCCACCACCGGGGCCGCGGCGCAGCTCCAGCCATGGTGGCTGATGCAGAAATGCTCAGCCGCATGCACATGGACGGGGATCCCGGCGCTGAGCGCTGTTCCGATCGCGTTGGTACCGACGGCCTGCTCCGACCACCGGCGCCCGGGCTGGAAGGCCAGCCGGTCGGCGCTTTGCATCATCTTTCTTCCGCCACCGCGCCACTGCACCGTGCCGCGCTCATCGGCCAGCACCAGCAGTACGTCGTCGTCGAGCAGCGGTTCGAGCATGCCCTTCACGAGGGGCAGCACCGCCAGGATCGGAGCATCCTCACCGCTCGGCCGGTCGGCGATCTCCGCAGGCTCCTTCGCCGGATTCACGCCGCTGCGTTTCATCCGAAGCCACGACTGTTCAATGACCGGCCGCGGCTGCGCGGGCGGACGCTCGCCACTGCACCAGGCAGCATGAATCCGCGCCAGCACCTCACGGTGCGACTTCTCGTCCGATGGCACGAATGCCACGTCGTAGGAGACCATGAAAGTTCACCTCGGCGTCATTGTCGGTGGTCTCCAGCTTACGGCCTGGATCCAAGCATGTCCCCTGTTGCGGGCGGCAGGAACTCGCCAGCGGGCACCGGGCGGAGCAACGTTGCAGTTCGTGACACCAGCGCGTTGGACATAGTCAGCGTCGGTTTCGCTGGCGGCATCGGACGGCCGCTCTGGTCGGGCCGACACCCAGCGGCTAGCCTCATCAAACCCGCGCACAGCGGGGGCCTCACACGAGTCGATGGAGATATCAGATGAGCGCACCTAATACTGAAATTCCGGGCCCTGCGGATTATCCGCATGATGAGCTTCTCGGCGCCTACGAGCGGATGAGCCGCATCCGGGCCTTCGAGGACCGCTTGCATATCGAGAACCTCACCGGCGACATTCCCGGATTCATCCACCTCTACGCGGGCGAAGAGGCCATCGCGGTCGGCGTCTGCGACAACCTGCGCAAGAGTGACTACATTTCGTCCACCCACCGTGGCCACGGCCACTGCCTCGCCAAGGGCTGCGAGGTTCGTCCGATGATGTGCGAGATCTTTGGCAAGGACGAAGGCCTCTGCCGCGGCAAGGGCGGATCGATGCACATCGCCGATCTGTCGGTCGGCATGCTCGGCGCGAACGGCATCGTCGGCGGCGGACCGCCACTGGCAATCGGCGCCGCGCTTTCGGCCAAGACCTTGGGCACCGACGGAGTCGGGGTGAGCTTCACCGGCGACGGCGGATCGAACCAGGGCACCACCTTCGAAGCCCTCAACATGGCCGTCGTCCTGAAGTTGCCGGCCATCTTCGTCTTCGAGAACAACGGTATGGGCGAGGCCACCGGGGCAGCCTTCGCGGTTGGTTCGCACGACATCGCCGGCCGCGCCGCATCATTCGGGTTGCCCGCGGTGAAGGTCGACGGCACCGACTACTTCGCCGTCCGCGCGGCCGCCAAGCAGGCTGTCGAGCGCGCCCGCGCCGGCGAGGGCCCCTCGGCGATCGAGGCAACAGCGGTTCGCTTCTACGGCCACTTCGAGGGCGATGCGGGGCTCTACCGCACTGCCGAACAACTACAGGAATTCAAGGACACCAGGGATCCGCTGAAAATCTTCCGCCAGCAGGTGGCAGGCATCATCGACGGATCCGAACTCGACGCCATCGACGCGGCCGCCGCGGCCGACGTCGACGAAGCAGTCGCCTACGCACGAGCCGCTGCCTGGCCCGATGCGTCCGAGGTAGCCACCGACGTCTACGCGTCCTACTGATCGGGAGCCGACATCATGACCACAATGAGTTACCGCGAAGCCATCCGCGCTGCGATGGCCGATGCGATGCGCGAAGATCCGACCGTCATCGTCGTCGGTGAAGACCAGCGGGGCGGCAAGGGTGGCATCAACCCCGACGAGACCATCGAGGCGTTCGGCGGCGTGATGGGCGTCACCAAGGGCCTGTGGACCGAGTTCGGCGACGACCGGGTCATCGACACC